>CAXBNH010000216.1:0-5527 GCA_963976905.1 uncultured Algibacter sp. | reverse complement strand
AATCAAGACCTAATGATTCATTTCTTTGGAAACGTAACCAGTACCGTATTTGCTGTTCAAACAACAAAAGAATTATCAACAGATACCATCTCAAAACTAGTTTGGTTATTTGGCAACCAGCCAAAAATAGAGCAAGCATCTTTAGATGCTTTTTTTGTTGGGCCACGTACTGCCATGATAACACCTTGGAGCACCAATGCCGTGGAAATTACCCAAAACATGGGAATTTATGATGTTATCAGAATTGAAGAGTTTCAAGCGGTTTCAGAAGATTTTAAGGATTTTGACCCAATGATTTCTGAAAAATTCAAAGGATTGAATCAAACTTCATTTAACATTGATATCAAGCCAGAACCTATTCTCAATATCAAGGATATTTCAGCTTATAATCAGCAAGAAGGTTTGTCTTTAAGCGAAGAGGAAGTTGAATACTTGGAAGGTGTTTCTAAAAAAATAGGAAGACCATTAACGGATTCTGAGGTTTTTGGATTTTCACAAGTGAATTCTGAGCACTGTCGCCATAAAATTTTCAACGGCACGTTTGTGGTCGATGGCGAGGAAAAACCAATATCACTTTTCAAACTCATTAGAAAAACATCCGAAACACATCCAAACACGATTGTTTCGGCTTATAAAGATAATGTGGCTTTTATAAAAGGCCCAAAAGTAGAGCAATTTGCACCGCAACGTGCCGATGTACCAGATTACTACACTATAAAAGATTTTGAATCTGTTATTTCGCTTAAAGCGGAAACCCATAATTTCCCAACAACAGTCGAGCCTTTTAATGGGGCTGCAACGGGTGCTGGCGGAGAAATCAGAGATAGATTGGCTGGCGGAAAAGGCTCGTTACCATTGGCGGGCACAGCGGTTTATATGACTTCCTATTCTCGATTAGAAGAAAACCGACCTTGGGAACAAAAGTTTGAAGCTAGAAAATGGCTTTACCAAACGCCTATGGATATTTTAATAAAAGCATCCAATGGAGCTTCTGATTTTGGGAATAAATTCGGGCAACCTCTAATATCAGGTTCTGTTCTCACTTTTGAACATGATGAAAACGCCTCTTCAAGCAATGCAAAAGCCAGAAAATTAGGCTTTGATAAAGTCATCATGCAAGCTGGTGGTATTGGTTACGGAAAGGCAGACCAAGCCTTAAAAGACACTCCAAAAACAGGCGATAAAATAATAATTCTTGGTGGTGAAAATTATAGAATAGGCATGGGTGGCGCAGCAGTTTCATCGGCTGATACGGGCGCGTTTGCTTCTGGTATCGAATTGAATGCCGTACAGCGTTCCAACCCAGAAATGCAAAAACGTGCCGCCAATGCGGTTCGTGGCATGGTAGAAAGTGATGAGAATTTCATTGTTTCCATTCACGATCACGGTGCGGGTGGCCATTTGAATTGCTTGTCGGAATTAGTTGAAGATACCGGTGGAAACATAGATTTGGACGCCCTACCTGTTGGAGACCCTACACTTTCTGACAAAGAGATTATTGGTAACGAATCCCAAGAACGCATGGGATTGGTCATTGGCGAAAAACATGTAGATTTTCTTCACAGAATAGCAGACCGCGAACGTTCCCCGATGTACACCGTTGGCGATGTTACTGGCGACGACCGTTTTACTTTTGAATCTAAAACCAATGGCCACAAACCTATGGATCTGGCCATGGAAGATATGTTTGGAAGTTCACCAAAAACTATTTTAACAGACAAAACGGTTGCACGACATTATAAAAACCCGAGATATAAAACCAAAAACCTACAAATCTATTTAGAGCAAGTTTTACAGTTAGAAGCTGTAGCGTGTAAAGATTGGTTAACAAATAAAGTGGACCGTTGCGTAGGCGGTAAAGTTGCCAAGCAACAATGTGCTGGCTCCTTACAATTGCCTTTAAATAATATAGGCGTTATGGCACTGGATTTTAAAGGACAAGAAGGCGTTGCAACGTCCATTGGACACTCACCTATTTCTGGATTGATCAACCCGGCAGCAGGCAGCAGAAATGCGATTACCGAAGCCCTAACCAATATGGTTTGGGCGCCTTTAAAAGATGGTCTGCAATCGGTTTCACTATCCGCAAACTGGATGTGGCCGTGTAAAAATGAAGGCGAAGATGCCCGTTTATACGAAGCCGTACAAGCCGTTTCTGAATTTGCGATTGATTTAGGCATCAATGTTCCTACGGGGAAAGATTCGCTTTCCATGAAGCAAAAATATCCTGATGGCGATGTTATTTCTCCGGGAACGGTCATTATTTCAGCAGGTGCTAATTGTAATGCTATTACCAAAGTGGTTGAGCCTGTTTTTAAACAAAATGGCGGCGATATTTACTATATAAATATCTCACAAGATGATTTCAAATTGGGCGGAAGCTCTTTCAATCAAGTATTGAACACGATTGGAAATGAAGCGCCTGATGTTAAAAATCCTGCTTATGTTAAAACGGTTTTCAACACCATTCAAAATGCCATCAAAACCGACAAAATCAAAGCAGGGCATGATGTGGCATCTGGTGGATTGATCACAACGCTTTTAGAATTGTGCTTTGCTGATGTAAATCTGGGAGCTGATTTTGATCTTTCTAAATTAAATGAAGAAGATTCAATAAAAGTATTGTTTGCTGAAAATTCAGGAATTGTTTTTCAAGCAGATGCTTCAATTGAAACTATCTTATCTAAAAATAATATAGAATTTTTCAATATTGGTTCAGCTAATAACTCAGGGAACGTAACCATTAAAAACAACGGTGATACTTTCACATTCAATGTTGCTGAAACAAGAGATGTTTGGTATAAAACTTCTTTCTTATTAGACCAAAGACAAACGGCAAATGGTTTAGCAAAAGATCGTTTTGACAATTATAAAAATCAACCTCTTAAATATACATTTCCAAAACATTTCACTGGTGTTTCGGCCTCGCTCAGCAACCAGAAAAACAGACCTAAAGCAGCCATCCTTCGTGAAAAAGGAAGCAACTCGGAGCGCGAAATGGCAAATGCCATGTATTTAGCAGGTTTTGATGTAAAAGACGTACACATGACCGATTTAATTTCTGGCCGCGAAACCTTGAAAGACATTCAGTTTTTAGGTGCTGTTGGAGGTTTTTCTAATTCTGACGTTTTAGGTTCTGCCAAAGGTTGGGCAGGAGCTATTAAATACAACGAAAAAGCAAATAAAGTGATTAAGGACTTTTTCAAAAGAGAAGACACTTTATCTGTTGGTATTTGTAATGGCTGTCAATTATGGATGGAATTAGACCTCATCAATCCAGATCATGAAATCCATGGAAAAATGTTGCATAATGATTCCCGTAAACATGAAAGTTCATTTACTTCTGTAAAAATTCAAGAAAACAATTCTGTAATGCTTTCAACTTTAGCAGGCAGCATATTAGGTGTTTGGATTTCGCATGGGGAAGGCAAATTCAATTTACCTTATACTGAAGATAACTATCAAATTGTTGCCAAATATGGCTATGCGGAATATCCTGCAAATCCAAATGGCTCTGATTTCAATACCGCCATGATGTGCGATAAAACAGGACGGCATTTAGTAACCATGCCACATATTGAGCGTTCAACTTTTCAATGGAACTGGGCAAATTACCCTGAAGACAGAAAAGATGACGTATCACCTTGGCTAGAGGCTTTTGTGAATGCTAGATTGTGGATCGAAAAACAATAGATTTTTAAAAAATTATAAAGCATCTACTTTTTAAGGAGCAACCCATTAGGTTTGCTCCTTTTTTATGAACCCATTTGAAAATACCATTTAATTCCCTAATTTGCATAAAACTTAATTGATAAAACAAATGATTGAGGTTAGCAGAATTTTTGATTTTCCGCAGTATCAACTTGAGAAATTCAATCTTGAAAAGGCATTTATTACCAAATACCAAGATACTTGGGAAAGCACTTCTTCACAAGAATTCATCAATCAAAGCAATAAAATGAGTAGAGGCCTTCTCAATCTGGGTATCAAGCCAAATGATAAAATAGCTGTTATTTCTTCAACCAACAGAACCGAATGGAACGTTTTGGATATTGGCATTTTACAAATTGGTGCTCAAAACGTGCCTATTTACCCTACCATAGGAAAAGAAGATTATGAATATATTTTAAACCATTCCGAAGCTACTTACTGTTTTGTTTCAGATGCTTCCATTTTAGAAAAACTAAACCAAGTCAAAGCAAACACCAAATTAAAAGAGGTTTATACGTTTGACGACATTGAAAACGAAAAAAATTGGAAGGAAATATTAAACTTGGGCGAAGCTGCTTCAAACCAAAACGATGTTGAAAAGCTGAAACAAAGTGTAAAACCTAACGATTTGGCCACTATAATTTATACCTCTGGCACCACCGGAAAACCCAAAGGTGTCATGCTATCTCATAGCAATCTGGTTTCCAATGTTATCGATAGTGAAAAGCGTGTACCTTTCGACAAAGGAAGCTCCAAAGCATTGAGTTTTCTGCCTATTTGCCATGTGTTTGAGCGCATGATTTTATACTTATACCAATATTGTGGTGTAGAGATTTATTTTGCAGAATCCATTGAAAAAATGAGCGATAACCTCAAAGAAATAAAACCCACGGTTATGACCGCTGTACCGCGTTTATATGAAAAAGTTTATGATAAGATCATAGAAAAAGGCGCCGATTTAAAAGGCATAAAAAAAATACTTTTCTTTTGGGCGGTAAATTTGGGCTTAAAATTTGAACCATACGGAGCAAACGGCTGGTGGTACGAAATGCAACTTAAACTGGCCAGAAAACTTATTTTTAGTAAATGGCAAGAAGGCCTTGGTGGAAATCTAGAAATCATGGTCTCCGGAAGTGCCGCTTTGCAACCGAGACTTAATCGTGTTTTTGCAGCAGCCGGCTTGCCCATCATGGAAGGTTACGGTTTAACGGAAACATCGCCTGTTATTTCTGTAAATGATATGCGCAACGGAGGCTACAAAGTAGGTACCGTGGGCAAAATAATTGACCATGTAGAAGTTAAAATAGCCGAAGATGGCGAAATATTGGCAAAAGGCCCAAACATTATGCTTGGTTATCACAAAGACCCTGAAAGAACAGCTGAAGTGATGACGGGGGATTATTTTCACACGGGTGATATCGGGGAAATAGATACTGAAGGTTTTCTAAAGATTACCGACCGCAAAAAGGAAATGTTCAAAACATCTGGCGGTAAATATGTGGCACCTGCCCTATTAGAAAACGCCTTTAAACAATCCCGATTTATCGACCAAATTATTGTGATTGGCGAAGGCGAAAAAATGCCAGCCGCCTTGATTCAGCTTAATTTTGAATTTGCTAAGGAGTGGGCCAAACGACATAAAATCAATATCAATTCCAATAATGATTTAATTACGAACCCACAATTACTAGAGCGTATTCAAGCAGAAATTGATACAGCAAATCAAAAATTTGGCAAATGGGAACAAATCAAAAAATTTGAACTCACTCCTGATATTTGGACTATTGACGATGGACACTTAACACCTACCATGAAA
>CAXBNH010000215.1:0-5555 GCA_963976905.1 uncultured Algibacter sp. | reverse complement strand
AAAAACTAAGGGAGTAGGTTCCCCCCGCACACGCATTTTTTATGGAACCAAATCACAATACCAAACACCATATTTTTCGTCATCACTTTTGCAAACAGAATCATTGGTTTTTGGATTATCATATTCACGATATACTTTTTCGCCAATAGTAAATTCAATAGGGTTTTTGAAAATAGGTCCATCAAAACAAAACGTATGGAATTCGCCATTTTCGCCACAAGGGTCTACACCTTCGGGCAGCTTATCAATGAAATTTTTATCTATCACGGTGCCTACAAAATCTTCATTAAAATATTTGGAATTGGCACAAACAATGATGGTTTTAAAACCTAAATCCAAAAATTCATTCAGAAGTGCTTTGGTATTGCGTTTCCAAAGAGGAAAAACCGCTTTAAAACCTTGTTTATCGAGCTGGTTTTCTCTGTAAATTCTCAAATCTTCCAAAAAAATATCACCAAATGCACTGTGTGTAAATCCTTTGTTTTTTAATCGGGATACGGTTTGAAGCATTTTCTGTTCATAAATTGCCATGCTGGGCATTTCGGGCAATTCAATAAGATTGGCTTTTATGTTTAGGGCATCGGTTTGTGCAATGAGTAATTCTTTTCTCAGCCCGTGCATGGAAACTCTGTTGAAATGGCTGTTAATGGTTGTTATTAATTCATCAACAGCATAATTTTCATCTTGTAATAAGTGATAAAGAGCCAAAGCAGAGTCTTTTCCAGAGCTCCAATTGAAGTAGGTTTTGTGTTTTTTCAAATGGATTGGGGATTATTTAGTGTTGAGTTCAACATACATCTCATTTTCGAATTTTTTAGAAAGGTTTTTTGTTTCCAGCGCTTGGTAAAACTTCGGTTTTGAAAGCGACGTTTTTGAAACGATGCCTCTAATATCGTCAAGAGCGGCTTTTAAAACCACTTCGTTTTCATCTCCAAGTTCTAAAATGTTGTTCCAATATTGTGGTTCTTCAACTGTAATGTCCGGAGAAAACCCTTGGGTATAATCGCTCTCGCCATTTTTATTGAAAATCTGAAAAACGATGGGCTGCATGGCAATGCTATGTGTTGGGTTGGCAAATTGTTGGCTTTTGAAATCTGTTTTAGGCGAATCGAACAACGTAACAGAACCCACATTTTTTCCGTACGTGGTTGTGCCCACTAATTTTACGTTCATATAAGGTTTCAATCCATTGATGACCATTTCACTTGCAGATGCGGTGCTTTTTGAGGTCAAAACATACAACCTGTTCAAAGTATTTAATCTGTTAATGGTTTGCTGGCCTGTTTCATTGTCATTGGTGTTGTAAACTTTCAGGGTATTTGAAAATGAATACGTATCATCTTCATTTCTGTGTTTTTCATTAAACGTCAAACTCGCAAAAAGTCCGGTACCTGCATCGGCATAAATCATGCTCGATAAATAGGATGAAGTTTCCACAGCACCTCCTCCATTGTATCTTAAATCAAGTATCAGTTCATCAATATTTTCATTTTTGAACATTGAAAACACATCATTCAATTCATCATTATAAGCCGTTCTAAAACCCGTATAGACCAAATAGCCCACTTTTTTGCCATTGATGTTTTCAAAAACCTTTGCTAAATGCACGGGATTGTCCGATAAAATAACCGATGAAATGGTTTTGTTTTCAGTAGGGGTAAGCGTGCCGTTGTTTTCAGAAACAAATGAGAGCGTCACGGTATCATTCGCAAAATCATCAGCAACAGCATTATAGTTTTCAGCATTTAAAACGGTGCCGTTTATGGCATTGATAATGTCGCCCCTTTTCATATTGGCGGCACTTGCGGGTGAATTTTTTGCAACATAAGTGATGTAAAAAATAACATCACCATTGGCGTTTATTTGAACACTTTGAAACCGCAGGCCAAACGATTTGGAAATCCCTTGAAATTGCTGTTGCAAAGCGATATAATCCTCTACAAACCAAGAAAACCTATCTGTAATGCCGTCTTGATATATCAGGCTATTGAACAAATTTCTAGGGTCGTTGAATTGTTTCAAATAATCATCATAAGCAAGGATGTCATCATCTTTGGTATCGGCCAAATCAGGAACTTGCAGTTGCCAATTGTACCATGAGTTCATGCCTTTCCAAACAAAATCGTTTATGGAGCTTGCAGCGGTTTGGCTGTCGTCCAAATCATTAAAACAACTCGTAGTTAAAAAAGCAAGCGTAAGTAGGAGTAGGGGGACTTTAAAATGTTTCATGGGTGCAATTTATAATAAGTAGTCTATAAAACCTTAAATTTACTTACATTATTGTGCAATAAAAAATAATCATGGAATTTATCACTCCAAAGTTTATGCTGAACGAAGTCGAAGTAAAGGAGGGCATTTTATCACAATTAATGGAGAAATCCGAATATTTATATTTGAAGATTAATTGTATTGTAACAAAACAGAAAACCAATCGTCGTTATAATTAAACCACCCAACCAAAGAAATGACTCAAACGGAGTTTTTGAATATTGTGATGCCTTTTAAGAATAAGGTGTTTCGCTTGGCAAAACGACTGTTGGTTTCAACAGAAGAGGCCGAAGACGCCACACAAGAGGTGCTGTTGAAGTTATGGAACAATAAAAAGAACGTGCAAGCCTATAAAAACGTAGAAGCATTTTCTATGACGATGACCAAAAATTTTTGTCTTGATAAGTTGAAATCAAAACAGGCACAAAATTTGAAAATAGCCCATAGCAATTATGAAGATAAAAACACAGCCTTGCAAAAACAGGTTGAACTGAATGATAGCTTGTCTTGGGTCGTAAAGATTATTGATGATTTGCCCGAGCAACAAAAAATGATTGTTCAGTTGCGGGATATAGAAGGCTATGATTTTGATGACATTGCAGAAATACTTGATATGAACAATACCGCAGTTCGCGTGTCCTTATCAAGAGCAAGAAAAACAATACGTGAAACATTGACCAATACACATAATTATGGTATTAAATGATATAGAAAAATTACTCGAAAAGTACGAGAATGGCGAAACAAACCTAAAGGAAGAACAACAGTTGAAAACCTATTTTTTAAAAGAAAACGTTGCGCCACATTTGGAAACGTACAAACCTGCGTTTGCGTATTTTTCAGAAAATAAGCAAGAACGATTTACTAAAAAAGTTCTATTGAACACTAAACATCCAATCAATTTTAGATGGATTTCTGTAGCTGCGGCAGTTGTTCTTTTGTTTGGGTTTTATATGGGTAAATCATTCAATAATAATGATTTAGGAACTATTGAAGACCCAGAAATAGCATTCAACGAAATTTCAAAAACATTGGAAATGATTTCACATCAATTTAATAAAGGCACATCAACGGTAGGTTATCTCAATGAGGTTGAACATGCCACAAGTATTATTTTTAAATCTAATTAATATAAAAACAGAGACTATGACACATTTTAATAGAAAACAGATGAACAAACGATTAATTGTATTGGCAATAGCCATTTTATTATTGCCTTTAACAGGCATGGCACAAGATATTTTTGATAAGTATAGTGATAATTCAGAGGTTACATACGTGTCCATAAAACCAAAAATGTTTCAAATGATAGCAAAAATGGGCATTGATGAAAACGATGCGGATGCAAAAGCGTATATGGACATGGTAAAAAGCATTACCAGTTTCAAAACCATTGTGACAGATAGCAAAGTGATTTCGGCCGATATTTCAAAATGGGTAAAATCGCGCTCAAGTGCTTTGGAGGGTTTAATGGAAGTGAAGGACAACGGAACAGAAGTTAAGTTTTATGTGAAAGAAGGCAAGGATGTTGACCACGTGAAAGAACTCTTGATTTTTGTCAACGGTTTTGATAAAATTATGAAAGAAAGTATCGAAATAAATGGCGAACAACGAAAAATTGAAACTGTAGTGGTGTCACTTACTGGAGATATAGACCTAAACGAAATCTCGAAACTTACCGATAAAATGAACATTCCAGGAGGAAAGCATTTAGATAAGAAGAAATAAAAAACATCTTGCTCCAGTAATAAGTTGAATTAAAAAAGCTTTCCCGATACTAGTCTAGTATCGGGAAAGCTTTTTCAGTTTTTTAATGATTTTTTATTATTCTTCACTCTCAACTTCCTCACTTTCATGTGATTTTGTAGCCATGTAAATATTAACAGCAAAGGTAATAAGCATGATGGTAAGTATGGTAAGCACAATAAAATTATCTAAAATACCCAAAACACCTGTAATAAATATGCAAGCTGTAATGCAGCCACAAAGTATTAAGGATTGCGTGTCGTTGAGCATAAGTTGAATTTATATTCCTGTATAGTTACTAGGTGTTATACGTTTTAATTCTTCTTTTATTGTGTTGGAAACCTCTAATGTATCAATAAAATTTGAAATAGAGGTTTTATTTATTTTTTCGTTGGTTCGGGTCAGTCCTTTTAAAGCCTCATAAGGATTCGGATAAGCTTCACGACGCAAAATAGTTTGGATGGCCTCAGCTACTACCGCCCAGTTGTTTTCTAAGTCTTCTGCGAATTTGTTTTCGTTCAATAATAATTTATTTAATCCTTTTACGGTGGATTTAAATCCAATAAGCGTGTGCCCAAAAGGTACACCAACGTTTCTTAAAACGGTACTATCTGTTAAATCACGTTGTAATCTTGAAATTGGTAATTTGGCCGAAAGGTGCTCAAAAACCGCATTGGCAATACCTAAATTTCCTTCACTATTTTCAAAATCAATAGGGTTTACTTTATGAGGCATGGCAGAACTGCCTACTTCGCCAGCTTTAATTTTTTGTTTGAAATAATCCATAGATACGTAGGTCCAAATATCTCTATTTAAATCAATAATGATGGTATTGATACGTTTTAAGGTATCAAACAAGGCCGCCATGTGGTCGTAATGCTCAATTTGTGTGGTTGGAAACGAATGTTGCAAACCTAATTTTTCCTGTACAAAATTACCGCCAAAAGCTTTCCAGTCAATGTTTGGGTAGGCTACATGGTGCGCATTGAAATTACCTGTGGCACCACCAAATTTTGCGGCACTTGGTATGTCGTTCAATAAATTGAATTGTTCTTCCAGTCTAACCACAAAAACCTCAATTTCTTTTCCAAGTCTTGTTGGAGAAGCGGGTTGCCCGTGCGTTCTTGCCAACATGGAAATGGCTGCCCAGTCTTTTGATAAAGCTTTTAGTTTGTCAACAACAACTTGATATTCTTTTACATAAATAGCATTCATCGCTTCCTTAATACTTAAAGGAATAGCGGTGTTGTTGATGTCTTGCGAGGTCAATCCGAAATGGATGAATTCTTTATACTTAGTCAAACTTAGCTTGTCAAACTTTTCTTTTATAAAATATTCAACTGCTTTTACATCGTGGTTGGTAACGCTTTCTATTTTTTTAATGGCTAGCGCATCTTCTTCAGAAAAACCTTTGTAGATAGTTCTTAAATCATCAAAAACATTTTTGTCTACCGCTTCTAATTGTGGTAACGGAATTTCGCAAAGCGCAATAAAGTATTCTATTTCAACTAAAACACGGTATTTTATTAAAGCTTCTTCAG
>CAXBNH010000214.1:0-5568 GCA_963976905.1 uncultured Algibacter sp. | reverse complement strand
TGTGGAATTGACAGAACCCATCAGCCAAATGCTGAAAAAAGAAGTAAAATCTGGTGCTATTATGATGGCCTTAAGACGTTATAGCCCGCCACCAACACTTTCAAATTCTGTTAAAATGAAAAAAGCCATCCAAGATTTGGGCGACATTACCTTGCGCTCTAACTTAACGGATTATACGGTTAAAAATTCGGATACGCTTATTGCTAATCATGCAGAGATTTTAAAGATGATAAACAACGAATCGAAACTATTTTACACCTTTACACGGGGCATCCATGAAAGCAACATTATCGTTTCCAGTAGTTTAAGCGGCTTTATTGATGACCATTTGAAGCAAGAGACTTTTATTGCGGTTCAAAACGGCTTGTCTGCCATTACCATAAACCTTCCGGAAAACAACTCGAAAATTGCGGGTTTGTATTATCACTTTTTCAAGCGTTTAGCCTGGGAAGGCGTCGTGCTTTATGAAGTGCTTTCCACTACCAATGAGTTTACTATTTTAGTAGAAGAAGAATTTGTGGATAAGGCTTTTACGGCTATAAAACGGGTTAAGGTTTAATTATACATTTACCTAACATTTATTATTATGATTCTACAATATAAAGCCATCAACATTTTTTACACGGATACCGGCAAAGGCAACCCAGTTGTTTTTCTGCATGGCTTTTTAGAAACTTCTAACATCTGGAATCCTTTTGTATCTAACATATCACAAAACCATCGTGTTGTTTGCATTGATTTATTGGGCCATGGCAGCACGGGTTGTTTGGGCTATATCCACACCATGGAATTGATGGCAGAATGTGTGGAAGCTGTTTTAAAACATTTGAAAATTACGGAGTCTACCCTTGTAGGGCATTCCATGGGCGGCTATGTAGCACTCGCTTTCGCGGAAAAAAATCCGAATGCCTTAAAAGGATTGTGCTTAATGAACTCCACATCAAAAGCCGATAGCAGCGAACGAAAACGAAACAGGGATCGCGCTATTTTAGCAGTCAAGCAAAACCATGAAACCTTTACAAGAATGGCTATTGCCAATTTATTCAGGCCCAAAAACAGAACTATTTTCCACAAAGAAATTGACCTTATAAAAAAAGAAGCCATGATGATGCCTTTACAAGGCATAGTAGCGGCTTTGGAAGGTATGAAAATAAGAAAAGATAGAGCCTTTATTTTAAAAAACCCTGATTTTGAAAAAATGATGATTGCCAGTAAAAAAGACCCTGTTTTAAATTACGCCGGATTGGTTGGAGAAACCAAAAACACGGAGGTAGAATTTATAGATTTTCCTGATGGTCACATGAGCCATATTGAAAATAAAGACTTATTCTTACAAACAATCATGTATTTCATCGAAAAAATATAACGTTTTATCGTTGTTTTAAAAAATATGATTATGTTTAGGCATCCTAAATGTAATAACCATGAAAAAAACCACAACCAAACCTGCTTTTATTCCACAGATGTACTGCAACCTCTTTGGGCATCATTATCAAGTCACTAAAAAAGTAACCTACCATGTTAAGGAATACACCTGTAGCCATTGCAAAAAACAGTTGACAACAAACAGCAATGGGAACCTTATTGAATTGACTCCCAAATTTAAAGAGATAAATGCCATTCTGGAGCGTATTCACAACAAGAGAATGGAGCGTTCAAAGGAAAATTTAATCACTTCATCGATTTATTAACAATTAACCAAACCGCTCCCAATAGATTTTATATATTAATGCTCTCTAAAAATTATTAATAGTATTAGTTTATAAATGAAGAACATACATTGTAAAGTATTTGGGCACGACTATCTTGTAACTAGAAGTGTCACGTATTACGTAAAAGAATACACTTGCAAACATTGCAAAAACCAACTTACTACTAGCGGCAACGGAAACTTGATTCCGCTTACATCAAAATTCAAAGAAATCAACGACGTTTTGGAACGCATACACCATAGGCGTATTATGCTTATGAGCAAAAAACAGGCTGCTAAAAAAACCTATTCCATACCTGCTTAATCAAGCGTTAAAACTCTTCCAGCCTTGTGCCTTTAAAGGTATTTTGGTATTGGCTCTTGTTATCAAATGGAGTCCTTCAGCTTCTTCTTTCATGTGCCCTATAATAGAAAAATTAGGATTCGCTTTTATTTTAGGGAAATCATCTTGGGAAATCGTAAATAGAAGTTCATAATCCTCTCCGCCATTCAAGGCTACCGTAGTACTATCAATATTGAATTCCTCGCAAGTGGAAATCACTTGAGGGTCTAACGGAATTTTTTCTTCATACAAATCACACCCCACATGGCTTTGTTTGCAAATATGCATGATTTCAGAAGAGAGTCCATCGCTAATATCAATCATTGATGATGGTTTTACACCCAAATCCTTTAATAATTTAACAATATCTTTTCGAGCTTCGGGTTTTAATTGGCGTTCAATAATATAGGTATAAGGCTCTAAATCTGGCTGACTATTTGGGTTTACTTTATACACTTCCTTTTCACGTTCCAATACTTGCAACCCCATATAAGCACCACCTAAATCGCCCGTTACCACCAATAAATCGTTTGGTTTTGCCTCATTTCTGTAAACTTCATCTTCAACTTCACCAATGGCTGTAACGGATATCAACAAACCTGTTGTTGACGATGTAGTATCACCACCTATAATATCAACATCGTAAATTTTTGCTGCCGTTTCAATACCCTCATATAAAGCCTCCAAAGCCTCTAAAGGAAACCGGTTTGACACAGCTATAGAAACCGTAATCTGTGTTGCTTTCCCGTTCATGGCACATACATCAGATAAATTGACCACAACCGCTTTATAACCTAAATGTTTTAACGGCATATAACTCAAATCAAAATGTACGCCTTCAACAAGCAAATCTGTGGTAAGCACTATTTTTTTATTATCAAATTTTAAAACGGCGGCATCATCACCAATGCCTTTCAGGGTGGATGCATGGCTGATTTTAAAATTTTTGGTTAAGTGTTCTATAAGACCAAATTCCCCTAAATCACTTAAATCGGTACGTGCTTGATTTTTATCTTCTATCATGTTGCAAAAATAAGAAGCTAATTTTGTTTTTGCTATTTTTATAAGAAAACATCAAGACACTTTGATTAAAAAACTAAGGTCTTACAGAACATTAGCAATGAAATCTAGTTTTAACCATGCTTCTAAATTTCATTTAAAACAAAGAAAAACTGTCTTACAAAAATCAATAAACGACTACTTTTAGTGTTTTTAATCGATTATTTTTGTATTTAATCTATTTTATGTTGAAAATATTATACCTTAGCAGCCCCCAAATTTTTTTATCATGAAAGGACTTCTGCCTTCAAATCCATTTTGTTCAACTTTCGGTCACAATTTTTTCTTAGTTGAAAAATTTAATAGCAATATTCAAGAAATAAAATGTAAGTGCTGCAAAAAAAAATTTATTCCAACAAATGAAGGTGATTTAATAGAACTCACTATCAATGTTAATGAAATTGATATCCTTATCGATTATCTGGATTATCAAGAAAATAGACTTCAGAAAAAGATTGCCTAAATTAAATTTCAATAAACACCTATCATTAAAACTTTCCTTTTTTAACCATAAATTAATCTAACAAATAGCAATAGGGAAATCTTATAAAACTATATGCTAATATAATGTTAGGTTCTATGGTAATCCATGACTTAAATTGTATATTTGTACTCTATTTAGAAACTGTCTTAATAGAAACAGTAGAAAGGCGTTACTAAATCCAATAAAAAGAATATGATAAAAGTTTCTGAAACAGCTAAGAAAAAGGTTATTGAGCTTATGCAAGATGACGGCTATAATCCTGCTACAGACTACGTGCGCGTAGGCGTGAAAAGCGGCGGTTGTTCTGGCTTGTCTTACGATTTAAAGTTTGACAAAGAAAACCAAGAAGGTGATAAAGTTTTTGTGGACAATGACATTAAAATCATTGTGGACAAAAAAAGCTTTTTGTATTTAATAGGCACTACTCTTGAATATTCAGGCGGATTGAACGGAACAGGTTTCGTGTTTAACAATCCAAACGCCAACCGCACTTGCGGTTGTGGCGAATCGTTTTCACTATAAGGTTCAAGATTTAAAATTCAGAATTCAAAATTATGGCAACTGTTAAGCGATTTGAAGATTTAGAAATATGGAAATTAGCCAGTGAGCTCTGTGATGAAATAAACAAAATCGCCATGAATACGGAATTAAGAAAAGATTACAAATTATATGGCCAAATAGATGGTTCTTCTGGTTCGGTAATGGATAATATTGCATAAGGATTTGAAAAAATGGCAACAGAGAGCTTATTCAGTTTTTATCAATCTCTAAAGCCTCTTGTGGAGAAACAAGGTCTCAATTATATAGAATTTTAGATAGAAATAGAAATTATGTAGACCACGATGGATTCAATAAACTAGCATGAACAGACCTTAATTTTAGGAAAAATGATTGGAGGATTCATGAACTCTAAAAAAAGTGATTTAAAGGGGAGCAAATACAAAGCAGATTAGCCCAACTTTGAATTTTAAACATTAAATTCGGAATATGAAATATACGGAAGATGACTTACGCGAAGAACTAAAAACCAAAGAATACGAATACGGTTTTTATACAGATATACAATCAGATACCTTTCCAAATGGTTTGAATGAGGATATTGTGCGCGCTATTTCCAAAAAGAAAGAAGAACCACAATGGATGACCGATTGGCGATTGGAGTCCTTTCGTGCTTGGGAACAAATGATTGAGCCAGAATGGGCAAACGTACATTACAAAAAACCTGATTTTCAGGCTATATCCTATTATTCTGCACCAAATAGCAAGCCGAAATACGATAGTTTGGATGAAGTAGATCCTGAACTTTTAGAAACATTTGCTAAACTAGGTATTTCTCTGGACGAGCAAAAAAAATTGGCTGGAGTAGCCATGGACGTGGTTGTGGATTCCGTTTCGGTTGCCACTACCTTCAAGAAAACATTGGGCGAAAAAGGCATTATTTTTATGAGTATTTCTGAAGCTATTAAAGAGCATCCAGAACTCGTAAAAAAATATATTGGCACCGTTGTACCGCAAAAGGATAACTTTTACGCGGCTTTAAATTCTGCTGTTTTTAGTGATGGTTCTTTTTGCTACATCCCGAAAGGGGTACGTTGCCCGATGGAATTATCCACTTATTTTAGAATCAACCAAGCAGGAACAGGACAATTTGAAAGAACCTTGGTCATTGCTGATGAAGGCAGTTACGTGAGTTATCTGGAAGGTTGCACCGCACCAAGTCGTGACGAAAATCAATTACATGCCGCTGTGGTGGAATTGATCGCTTTAGATGATGCTGAAATAAAATACTCTACTGTACAAAACTGGTATCCCGGTAATGCAGAAGGCAAAGGCGGGGTTTACAATTTTGTAACCAAACGTGGTTTGTGCGAGAAGAATGCAAAAATCTCTTGGACACAAGTTGAAACAGGTTCTGCTATTACCTGGAAATACCCGAGTTGTGTATTAAAAGGCGATAATTCGGTTGGCGAATTTTACTCCATCGCCGTGACC
>CAXBNH010000213.1:0-5577 GCA_963976905.1 uncultured Algibacter sp. | reverse complement strand
AATTGCTGTTTTCATTTAAAACCAAAGGTTCTAAACCAGACAATTTCATGTATTTTGTTTGTTTTATTTTCATTTACTTTCTTTCTCAGACCTGTCAGATTTTAAAAACCTGACAGGTCTCTAAACTTTATCTATAATGTTCTACTATTGGAAACGGCTCGTAAAAATGGTGCAATAATGCTTTCCATTCTTGATATTTTTCCGATTTACGAAAACCAATCTCATGGTCTTCAATCGTTTCCCAATTTACTAATAGAATATATTTATTCTCTTGCTCAACGCACTTTTTTAATTCGTGCGAGATGTAACCTTTAATTGATGAAATAATGCTTTCTGCTTTTTGAAAATTGGTTTCAAAATCTGCTGAAAGTCCTTTTTTGATGTTTAATGTGGCTACTTCTAGAATCATTTATAAATTTTAATGCGATGCTGAAACAAGTTCAGCATGACGCCGTGGTTTATATTTTGCTGCAATGTTTGCAATGACACGAATATGTTCTGGAGATGTTCCACAACAACCACCAATAATATTTATTAAATTCTTTTTAAGATATTCCTCTATTTGTTCACCCATTTCTTCAGGGGTTTCATCATATTCTCCAAACGCATTTGGCAAACCTGCATTGGGATGCGCCGAAATAGCAAAATCTGTTTTATTGGCAATCGCTTCTAAATGTGGTTGTAATAAATTAGCTCCCAAAGCACAATTAAACCCAATGGATAATAATGGAATATGCGATACCGAAATTAAAAAAGCTTCTGCTGTTTGTCCAGATAATGTTCGCCCTGAAGCATCGGTAATCGTTCCGCTTAACATAATCGGGATATCAATATTGCGTTCTTCTTTTACTTCTTCAATAGCGAATAATGCGGCTTTAGCATTTAAGGTATCAAAAACGGTTTCAACCAATAAAATGTCTGCTCCACCATCTATCAAAGCTTCCACTTGTTGTTTGTATGCGATGCGCAATTCATCAAAAGTCACGGCTCTGTAACCTGGGTCGTTTACATCAGGTGACATGCTTGCTGTACGGTTTGTTGGCCCGATAGAACCCGCTACAAACCGTGGTTTATGAGGTTCTTTAGCTGTAAACTCGTCTGCTACTTCCTTGGCAATTTTTGCCGATTGAAAATTGAGTTCATACACCAAATCTTCCATTTGGTAATCTGCCATAGCAATGGTTGTTCCCGAGAACGTATTGGTTTCTATGATATCTGCTCCCGCCTCAAAATACTTGGCATGAATTTCTTTGATGGCTTTTGGTTGTGTAATAGACAATAAATCGTTATTGCCCTGCAATGGCGTAGGATAATCTTTAAAACGCTCGCCCCTAAAATCTTCTTCTGCAAATTTATAGGCTTGTAACATGGTACCCATAGCACCATCTAAAACCAAAATACGCTCTTCTAATGCTTGATGTATTTTTGACATTTTATATTTCTTTTTTAATACTTTCAAAAGCAATTTAAGCCTTCAAAAATTATTATTCTATTCATCAAATAACGGCGAAGATAAATACCTATCGCCTCTATCACAAATAATTGCGACAATAATACCTTCTTCTATTGTTTCTGCTATTTGCAATGCACAGAACACCGAACCTCCACTACTCATTCCTGCAAAAACGCCTTCTTCTTTAGCTAATCGCTGGGTGGTTTTTTTAGCATCTTCTTCGCTTACATCTACCACGATATCCACTCGATTTCTATCAAAAAACTTGGGTACATACTCAGGCGACCATTTCCTGATTCCAGGTATTCTGGCATCATCTGCTGGTTGTGCCCCCACAATAGTGATGTTCTTATTTTGCTCCTTAAGAAATCTTGAAACTCCCATTATGGTTCCTGTGGTACCCATGGCTGAAACGAAGTGCGTGATTTCACCTTCGGTATCTTTCCAAATTTCTGGGCCCGTGGTTTTATAATGCGCTTTCCAGTTATCATCATTTTCAAATTGATTTAAAAGCACATAGCCTTTTTCATCTCTCAGTTTAAAAGCTAAATCCCTAGAGCCTTCTATACCAACATCTGCCGAGGTTAAAATAACTTCGGCCCCATAAGCTCGCATGGTTTTCACGCGTTCTTCGGTGGAGTTTTCAGGCATAATCAATACCATTTTCAAGCCCAAAAAATTAGCAATAAATGCCAACGCAATACCCGTATTCCCGCTTGTTGCTTCAACTAAAGTACCTCCTTTTTTAATATCGCCTCGTTTCAGGGCTTCATTAATCATATTAAAAGCAGCGCGGTCTTTTACACTACCCCCAGGATTATCACCTTCTAATTTTAAAAAGAGTCTTACCCCTTTTTTGTTTATAATATGACTTGCTTCTACAAGGGGTGTATTTCCTATTTGGTCTAAAATTGTTTTACCGTATGCCATTCTTTTTTGGTCTGATTTTAATTTCTGTTTGGTACGTTACTAAGGAGTTTTCTGGAACGGATTGGGTTATCCAAACATTGGCTCCGATGATGCTGTTGGCACCAATAACAATATCGCCTCCCAAAATGGTAGCATTGGCATAAATACACACATTGTTTTCAATGGTTGGGTGTCTTTTGGTTGAAGCCAAACTTTTTTCTACCGAAATACCTCCAAGCGTAACCCCTTGATATATTTTAACGTGTTCTCCAATAATAGATGTTTCGCCAATTACAATTCCCGTGCCGTGGTCAATGTAAAATGAATCACCAATAGTGGCGCCCGGATGAATATCAATACCCGTAATGCCATGAATAAATTCACTCATCATTCTTGGTAAAATATGAACCTTTAAATTATAAAGTGCATGACTCAATCTATAAATTGAAATGGCATAAAATCCTGGATACGCCATGTAAATTTCCGCTAAACTGTGCGAAGCAGGATCGTTATTTTCAAAAGCAATCGCATCTAAATCCAGTTTTCTTCTAATCTCTGGAAGTTGAGACTTAAACGTTTTCCAAATAGTTTCACCATTTTCAATCTCTAATTTAGAAAGTATTTCTAAAAATGTTGTTTCCAAATAATCATCATGAACCTCTTCTTGCTCGCAATCGAACAAGGAGTAAAATAGCCTTTTAGTAAACGTTTTAGCAGTATCTTTTAAACAAACATTATAACTTTTCATGTGTTCTATTTGTTCTAAAATTTGAATTTATAAAAGTAAAACTTATCCAATTAAATCCCACCTTATTTAAACATTAAATCCTACAAGGCATAAACCTTGCAGGATTGTATTTTATTATATTTATTATTTTGGCATTTCCCTATCGGGTCGGGCTTTCTCTACTCGCTCGCTCCCTCCTTCGTTGGGAAGCTCAAACACACAGTTCAATCCCTAATGCACATATCCGCCAAGGTTATTTTCAAACCCGAGCTTAATAATTTTTAGTTAATAGCCTGAACCACTGCTTTTGGTGCTTCTTTTCTTGAACCATCAAAACCATCAATTCCACTAACCGTTGTATATTTTAAAACGTATTTTTTACCTGGATTGATAATTCTATAAGCCGCTTGACACATTAAAGTAGCCTCATGAAATCCACAAAGAATCAATTTCAATTTTTCTGGATAAGTATTCACATCGCCAATGGCAAAAATACCAGGAATGTTAGTTTGGTAGTTTAAACTATTATCCACTTTAATGGCGTTCTTTTCTATTTCCAATCCCCAGTTTCCAATAGGCCCTAATTTAGGCGACAACCCAAATAATGGAATAAAATGGTCGGTTTCAATTTGAGATGCTTCACCATCTTTTACAACAGTTACTGCTTCAATTTTACCATCGCCATGCAATTCAGTAACCTCAGCTGGTGTCACTAAATTGATTTTACCTTCTTTGGTCAATTCACCTACTTTTTCAACAGAATCTAAGGCACCTCTAAACTCATTTCTTCTATGAATCAATGTAACCTCAGAAGCCACATCCGCTAAAAAGATACTCCAATCCAAAGCAGAGTCACCTCCACCAGAAATAACCACTCTTTTATCTCTATAAACTTCTGGGTCTTTAATGAAATACTCAACCCCTTTATCTTCGTAATCTGCAATGCCTTCAATAGCAGGTTTTCTTGGTTCAAAAGACCCTAAACCACCTGCAATAGCGACTACAGGCGCTTGATGTTGCGTTCCTTTATTGGTCGTAACTATAAAAGACCCGTCGTCTTGTTTTTCAATAGTTTCGGCACGCTCTCCCAATGTAAAGCCTGGTTCGAACTGTTTTCCTTGTTCCAACAAATTTCTGGTTAAATCTCCTGCCAATACTTCGGGAAACCCCGGAATATCATAGATTGGTTTTTTAGGGTAAATTTCAGAACATTGTCCGCCTGGCTGTGGTAATGCATCAATTAAATGGCATTTTAATTTTAACAACCCAGCTTCAAAAACCGTAAATAATCCTGTTGGCCCCGCTCCTATTATAAGTATGTCTGTTTTAATCATTTTATGACTCTTTTTACTCTATTTTTTCTCAATTAATCCTTTGGTAAATTCATTAAGTGTTTCCACTTTTTGCTCGAAATCACCTTTTATAGTTTTTCTATATTCATTCAAATTTTGAACCAAATCGTCCACATTTTCTGGAATTACATCTTCAAAAAACTGACGTAATCTTTTGGCCGTTGTTGGCGATTTCCCATTGGTTGAAATCGCTACTTTCACGTTGCCTTTGGTTACAATACCACCCATATAAAAATCACAATATGGTGGGTTGTCTGCTACATTTACTAAAATGCTTCGTTTTCTACAATGCTTATGAACTTTTATGTTCACATTAGGAACATCGGTCGTAGCAACAACAATATGCTTTCCTTTTAAATGCTTTTTTTTGTATTTACTTTTTACTAAAGTAACATTACCCTTTTTCGCCAAAGACACAGTGCCTTCTCTAAACATTGGTGACACCATTGTTACACAAGCATCTGGACTGGATTTCAACAAAAATGTCAATTTTTCTTCAGCCACATGTCCACCTCCAACAATCAGTACATTTAAACTTTTTGCCTTCAAAAAAATGGGATATAAATTGTTTCTTTCCAAAACTTATTCTTTTACAGCAACCTCTTTATACACAGCATCTAAAACAACGCGCTCTTTTACAACATCGCCAATAACAATAATGGCTGGTGAGGCCAATTGCTTTTCCTTAACAATTTGCTGAATAGTACCAATAGCACCTATACCCACATTTTCATTGTCTCTGGTGCCATTTTGTATGATAGCCACTGCGGTATCTTGTTTGTTTTCAGCAGTAAAAACTGCAACAATTTCATCCAATTTGTGCATGCCCATTAAAATAACAACCGTTGCGGTTGACTTTGCAGCCAATGCCACATCGTTTGATAATTGATGTGCTTTGGTTGTAGCCGTAACCACCCAGAAACTCTCTGAAGCCCCACGTTTTGTTAACGGAATGCCTTGATATGCCGGTGCCGCAATAGACGACGAAATACCAGGAACCACAAAGGTTTCCAAACCAAATTGCCTTGCATAATCTATCTCTTCCGCTCCGCGACCAAAAATAAATGGGTCGCCTCCTTTTAATCGAACAACGCTTCCTTTTTCTTTGGCTTTAGAAACGATTAACTCATTGATTT
>CAXBNH010000212.1:0-5579 GCA_963976905.1 uncultured Algibacter sp. | reverse complement strand
TGTTTTAACCGCACATCACGCCGATGATAATCTGGAAACCTTTTTAATAAATTTTACCAGAGGCACCGGTTTGGAAGGTTTAACGGGGATTCCTGAAATTAATGGCATTTTTGTAAGACCGCTTTTGCCGTTTTCTAGTGAAGCTATTCAAAATTTTGCTAAAGAAAATAACATTAATTGGCGGGACGATAGCAGCAATGCTTCCAAAAAATATTTGCGGAATAAACTGCGGCACGATGTGATTCCTATTTTAAAGGACATCAACCCCAGTTTGCTTCAAAATTTTCAAAATACGCTGAACAACTTAAATGAAACATAACAGATTGTAGAGGAAAGTATTGATGTGTTTTTGGCGAAAGCTATTGAAGACATGAATGATTCCGAAGTTAAATTTAAAATTTCAGAATTTAAAAAATTAAAGAACCCAAAACCTTATTTATTTGAAGTTTTTAAGGAATTTGGGTTTACACAATGGCAGGATATTTTGGATTTGTTGGATGCAGAAACAGGGAAACAAGTATTTTCATCAACCTACCGATTGATTAAAAATAGAGCGCATTTGCTGTTGAGTGAAATCCATTCAGAAGAGAGTGAAACCATTTCCATTTCAGAAAAAGATAGACAAGTTGAAACGGCTTTTGGAATATTGTTTTTTGATGAAGCGGATGCTGTTTTAGAAAAGCAAAACAGTATTATTTATGTTGATAAATCATTGTTGAAATTCCCGCTAACCATAAGGAAATGGCAAGAAGGCGATGTGTTTAACCCATTGGGTATGACAGGTAAAAAGAAACTCAGTAAATATTTTAAAGACGAAAAATTATCGCTTTTGGATAAAGAAAGAGTTTGGGTGATGTGTTCGGGAAATGATATTGTTTGGGTTATAAACCACCGACCCGACAACCGATTTAAAATAACCGAGAACACAATGAATATTCTAAAAATCGAATTGAATTCACGTGATTTTGTCATTCCTGCGTAGGCAGGAATCCACTTTGAAAAGATTATCTTATTAATGAAACTACAATAATTTGTCATTTCGCATTTGACGCGGAATCCACTTCGTAGTAAAAAATAATAAAATGAAATTACAAGGACAAATAGTAGACATTCAAAACAAACGTATTTTCAAAGGCGAAATCACTATTGAAAATGGGAAAATTGCGTCTATTCAAGAAACAGAACATATCGTAAATCATTATATTCTGCCTGGTTTTATTGATGCCCATATCCATATAGAAAGTTCGATGCTTGTGCCTTCGGAATTTGCGAAATTAGCGGTCGCTCATGGTACGGTTTCAAGCGTTTCAGACCCGCATGAAATAGCCAATGTTTTAGGTGCTAAAGGTGTGGAATTTATGATTGAAAATGGTAAGCAAACGCCTTTTAAGTTCAATTTTGGTGCGCCATCTTGTGTGCCCGCTACGAATTTCGAATCGGCTGGTGCGGTCATGGATTCTGATGCTATAAAAATACTGCTCCAAAATCCAGACATCAAATATTTAACAGAAATGATGAACTATCCGGGTGTGCTGTTTGATGATGAAGACGTACTAAAAAAAATAGCTTGGGCAAAACATTACAATAAGCCTATTGATGGTCATGCGCCAGGTTTGTGCGGGAATGATTTGTCTAAATATATAAACGCTGGAATATCCACAGACCACGAATGTTTTACCTATGATGAAGCTTTGGAAAAGCTTCAAAAAGGGATGAAGATTTTGATAAGAGAAGGGAGTGCTGCTAAAAATTTTGAGGCTTTAATTGACTTATTGCCAGAATATTTTGAGAATATGATGTTTTGTAGTGATGATAAGCATCCAGACGATTTGCTTATTGGTCATATCAATCAACTTTGTGCAAGAGCGGTTTCCAAAGGCATCGATATTTTTAAAATACTACAGGTAGCCTGTATAAATCCTATTGAGCATTACAATTTGGATGTTGGTTTGTTGCAAATTGGCGATGCTGCCGATTGTATTGTGGTTGAAGATTTAAAAGATTTTAGAACGCTTCAAACCTATATTGATGGCGAATTGGTTTTTGACAATGGAAAATCGCTGATAAAATCCGTTCCATTTGAAAATCTGAACTATTTCAACTGTAACAAAAAAGAAATTTCAGATTTTAGAATCGAATCTTTTGGAACCCTTATGTTGCGCTCAGGACAAACGAAAATTCGGGTTATAGAAGCTTTAGAAGGGCAATTGGTAACGAACGAACGTATTGAAGAAGTAAGCATTGAAAATGGCTATTTGGTTTCAAATATTGAAAAGGATATTTTAAAAATAACCGTGGTCAATCGGTATGATGATACAAAACCAGCCGTGGCATTTATTAAAAATTTCGGATTAAAAACAGGGGCTATCGCATCATCCGTTGGTCATGATTCCCACAATATTATTGCTGTCGGCGTATCAGATGATGCTATTTGTAAGGCCGTGAATGTAACCATTGAAAACAAAGGAGGTATTTGTGTTGTATCCAATTCCGATGAAAAGATTGTTCCGCTTCCCGTTGCTGGAATTATGAGCGATAAAGATGGAGAAACCATCGGTAAGCAATATGCAGAACTAGATGCTTTAACAAAACAAATGGGATCAAAACTAAACGCGCCATTTATGACCTTATCGTTTATGGCATTATTGGTTATTCCGTCTTTAAAATTGAGTGATAAAGGTCTATTTAACGGGAAAGATTTTAAATTTACATCTTTAGAAGTGCAATGAGGATTATTACTCTGAGGTTCGCAGAGAAACACAGAGATTCACAAAGTTTTCTTGGAAAACACCAATAGTGGATAAAGAATACCAATTGAAACGAAAACAACTGAAAACTGCGACTGTTACTGAAAACTAAAAAATATGCCAATATTAGAACCCACCTACAAACCCCGATTTTACTTTAAAAACGGTTTCATTTCAACAGTGTATTCTGGCTTGGTTCGGCGCGTTCCGTTGAAACAAGAACGGAAACGCATTACTTTACCCGATGGGGATTTTTTAGATTTGGATTGGAGTTATTCCGAAGAAAAAACAAATAAACTCATCATTTTATTGCATGGTTTGGAAGGTAACGGGCAACGTCCTTACATGAAAGGCACCGCAAAATTATTCAACAACAATAAAATAGATGCCGTTAGTGTCAATTTTAGAGGTTGTAGTGGGGAGGATAATTTGAAGTATAGAAGTTATCATTCGGGAGCTACAGAAGATTTGGCTGCTGTTATTGAACATGCCATTTCAGAAAAAAATTATTCAGAAATTTATCTAAAAGGAATCAGTTTGGGCGCTAATATTATTTTAAAATATTTAGGGGAAAGAGATGACGTTCCCAATGAAGTGAAAGCTGCAGTTGCCGTTTCCGTGCCTTGCTATTTGGCAGGTTCGGCTAAAGAATTGCATACGTTTAAAAATAAACTATATCACGATAGGTTTTTGAAACATTTGGTAAATCGATTAAAAACTAAACAAGAACGATTTCAAGATGTTTTAAGTGAAGAAGAATTGAACTCCATAAAGATATTGGCGGATTTTGATAATGTGTATACCTCCAAAGTACATGGTTTTAAGGATGCTCAAGATTATTATGAAAAGAGCAGTTGCTTGCAGTTTCTTCCAAATATTAAAATACCTTCATTGATTATTAACGCTTTAAACGATTCATTTTTATCGCCAGAATGTTATCCTGTTAAAGAAGCCAAAAACAATCCCAATCTTTTTTTGGAAATGCCAAAATATGGTGGGCATTCGGGGTTTGTTGATAGGAAAAATGTATATTATAATGAGCGCAGGGCTTTGGAGTTTATAGCGTCATTATGATTTATTCGTTGTATAATGGATTGGATTTTTCTTCATTTTTTGCTTTATAAAGCGGGTTTTCATGATTTGTTCTTATAGTCTGCTTATTGGAACGTGTGCTACCATAGCTTTTGACCGTTTGGTTTTTCTTTGTGTTTTGATTGGAAGTAGAAGGTCCTTTGGCAACGGCGTCAATCAATTCTGCTTTGCTCATGTGTTGTGTGGCGTTTTCTTTATTAGATTCGGGGAAATTTGATTTCTTTTCAGTAGTCTGGGAAAAAGTCACGGTCGAAATAAATACTGCAGCAATAAATAGTTGAGTTTTCATAATGTTTGTTTTATAACAGTTTATAGCACTATATCAACAAAACATGAAATTTGTTACCCTTTTAATATTTTATCTAAGGATTTTTAAGTGTTTCAGGAAATCCCTCAATAACAATATCCCATAATTCCGGAAGCAGAAAATAAACAAAAAGTGTTAATATAATAATGGAAATGATATTCATAAAAAAACCTTTTTGGACCATGTCGGGAATTTTTAAATAACCAGAACCAAAAACCACGGCATTTGGCGGTGTGGCAACGGGTAGCATAAAAGCACAGGAAGCTGCAAGGGTAGCACTTACCATTAAAATAAACGGATGCACATCAATGCTTAATGCCATAGGTGCCAATACGGGCAGAAGCATGGCGGTAGTGGCGAGATTGGAGGTTATCTCGGTTAAAAAGTTTACTGCTGCAATGATGAGCAATACTAAAATGATAGTGCTCAAACCTGCAAATGCTGTCATCTGGTTGCCAATCCAAAGTGCCAATCCGCTGGTTTCAAAACCTTTTGCCAAGGCCATGCCCCCACCAAACAATAGGATGATGCCCCAAGGTAAATCTTTGGTGTCTTTCCATGAAATCAGTTTTTTGTTTTTTGTTTTCGATGGAATTAAAAAGAGTATTAAGGCAAAAATGATGGCAATCATGGTGTCATCAAGTTCTGGCAACAGTTTTTGAAGCAGAAAAGAGCGTGTGATCCAACAAAAGGCAGTAGCGGCAAAAACGATGGACACTACTTTTTCTTCATAAGTCATTTTGCCCAATGAGGTTAGCAAACGCTTGATTTCTTGTTTTCCACCCGGGAATTCTTTCTGTTTAAAAGTGAAAGCGTAAGATGCCAAATACTTCCAACAGATAAAAATCAAAACCACCGAAATAGGAAAACCAAATACAAACCATTGTAAAAACGTGATTTCATAACCATAGGTTTCAGTAACCACGCCCGCCAAAACCAAATTAGGAGGTGTGCCGATTAATGTGGCAATACCGCCAATAGAAGCGCTATAAGCAATGGCGAGCATCAAGGCTTTTCCAAATATCAAGTTTTCATCTTCATCGGTTTCGGGATTGTCTTTCAGTTGTTTGATGATGGCAATGCCTATGGGCAACATCATAACCGAGGTGGCCGTGTTGGAAATCCACATTGAAAGAAATGCCGTGGCAATCATAAAGCCGAGAATGATTTTTTTAACGTTAGAACCGATAATGTTGATGATGTTGAGGGCTATCCGTTTGTGCAGATTCCATTTTTCAATAGCAATGGCAATAATAAAGCCACCTAAATAGAGAAACACATATTTATGTCCGAACGATTCCGTAGTTGACGCAATATCCAAACTTTCCGAAAGCGGAAACAGCACAATGGGCAATAATGCCGTGGCTGCAATGGGGATAGCCTCGGTAATCCACCAAATAGCAATCCAAGCGGTGGACGCTAAAACGCCGTTG
>CAXBNH010000211.1:0-5582 GCA_963976905.1 uncultured Algibacter sp. | reverse complement strand
ATACAGAACCGCTTTTAAAAGAGACCGTAAAATCTTTAGAAAAATCTGGAGGTTACGTATTGTTTAAAGACGTGTACTCGCCTATTGATATGCCACCATTTAGACAATCGGCCATGGACGGTTATGCGCTTTGTCTACATGATGATTTAAAGTATCAATTAATAGATGAGATTAAAGCTGGAGATGGCCACCAACCTATTTTAAAACCCGGGGAAGCTGTTCGGATTTTTACAGGCGCACCAGTGCCAGATTCTGCCAATGCCATTATGATGCAGGAAAAAGTAAAAACTGAAAACAATACTATTGTTATTGAACATACTATTGCAGAAGGAACCAACATCCGTCTACAAGGCGAACAAGTAAAAACAGGAGGCTTAGCTTTAGAAAAAGGTACAAAATTGACACCTGCCGCCATTGGTTATTTAGCGTCTTTGGGCGTTACCAAAGTTTCGGTTTACAAAAAACCGACCATTGCCCTACTCACAACCGGAAACGAATTGATTGAAGCTGGACAACCTTTGTCTTACGGAAAAATATATGAGAGCAATGCTACCATGCTACAAAACGCTCTTTACAATTTGAAGTTTTATGACATCACATTCCATAAAATTGAAGATGATTATGCGGCAACCGTATCCAAACTCCAAGCCATTATCAATGAAAATGACCTTGTGATTGCAACGGGTGGTATTTCTGTAGGCGATTATGATTTTGTTGGAAAAGCACTTTTAGAATTAGGCACCAAAGAAATTTTCTATAAAGTAAAACAGAAACCCGGAAAACCGCTATTCTTCGGAAAAAAAGACGACACACTTATTTTCGCATTACCAGGAAATCCCGCAGCAGCACTTACTTGTTTCTACATTTATGTGCACATCGCTTTGCAAAAAATGATGGATAGAGAACACATTGAACTATCCCATATAAAAGCAAAGTCCCTATCCTGTTTTGAAAAAAAAGGCGATAGACCACAATTTTTAAAAGCCATTTATAACGCAGGAAACGTTGAAATTTTGGAAGGCCAAAACTCCTCCATGCTACAGACCTTTGCGCTATCGAATGCGTTGGTTTTTGTTCCTGAAAATGTTTCTGAAATTAAAATAAACGACACTGTTGAAACCATTCTATTACCCAGTTAATATGGCATATAAAATTAAAAGCAGAATATGGATAGAATCTAAAGGCCACGTGCTTTTGGGCGAAGGTCGCGTGCAGCTTTTAAAAGCTATTGATGATACAGGTTCGCTTTCAAAAGCAGCAAAATCCTTGAACCTTTCTTATAAAAAGGCGTGGTCGTTATTAGATTCCATCAATAAATCAGCAAAAACACCTGTAACTATAAACAGTATTGGTGGTAAAGGTGGCGGCGGTGCCGAATTGACCGATTATGGCAAAAGCTTAGTAACGACCTTTGACGACATCAACAAAAACTGTTGGGAATTTTTAGACGAACAATTGGAAAAAATAAAAGACTTGTAATGCAAAGTACTTGAAGTTAAAAACAATCACTTTAAGTAATTAAGGCCCTTATAACTTTAGACACTTTTAACAGACACTTTAAAAATGTTACAGACAGAAAATATACACCTCTTCTTATTCATATTACCCATTGTGGCATTTTTATATTCCAGCGTCGGTCATGGTGGCGCTAGTGGCTATTTGGCTTTAATGGCTTTGTTTTCGTTTGCTTCAGAAACTATGAAACCGACGGCCCTATTGTTGAATTTATTTGTGGCTGGCATCTCATTTTACTATTATTATAAGGAAGGTTATTTCAATAAAAAACTATTTATTTCGTTTGCCATAGCCTCAATTCCACTAGCTTTTCTGGGAGGCACGTTGGAAATTGATGCCTCCATTTACAAAAAAATATTGGCCGTTTTATTGATTTTTGCCATCTTAAAAATGTTGAACATTTTTGGTAAAGAAAGTGATACCATAAAAGAAGTAAAATTGTGGCAAGGCTTACTTGTAGGCGGCATCATCGGTTTCTTTTCAGGACTTATCGGTATTGGCGGTGGCATTATTTTAACACCCATAATCTTGTTGTTGCATTGGGGCAAAATGAAAGAAGCCGCCGCGGTTTCTGCCCTTTTTATTTGGGTCAATTCCGCAGCGGGTCTTATCGGGCAATTGAGCAGCGGCGTGACGTTGGAAAAGGAATCTTTTCTATTGGTAGCTATTGCATTGGTTGGCGGTATTTTAGGAGGTTATTATGGCAGTAAAAAAATCAATAACCAGAATTTACGCTACATTTTGGCATTTGTTTTAATCATAGCGTGCGCCAAATTATTTTTCACTTAAATGATAGATAAAAAACACATAACGGGCATTATTTTGGCAGGTGGAAAAAGCACCCGCATGGGTACGGACAAAGGTTTTTTGATGCTGAACGGAAAAAAATTTGTTGAACATAGTATTGATGCTTTAAAGCCCATGGTTTCTAAAATTATGATTGTTTCCGACAACCCCGATTATGATATTTTTGGTTTAGAACGCATAGATGATTTTATAAAAAATGCTGGCCCCGTTTCTGGCATTTACTCGGGTTTAAAACATTCAAAAACGGACTATAACTTGGTTTTGAGTTGCGATATTCCTTTAATTGCTTCGAAAGTATTGAACAAAATCATTGACGCTATAGATGATGCTTCTGAAATTATCCAAGTAGAAAGCAACGGCAAAACCATGCCTTTGATTGCGCTCTATAAAAAATCCTGCGCAGACATTTTTTACAAACTATTGCAAGCTGATGAAAGACGCTTACGAATCGCCGTAAACCATTGTCAAACAAAAACCATTGCATTGGATGATACGCTTGCTTTTTGCACCAGCAATGTGAACACAAAAACAGCATTAAAAAACTTGAAAATGACTATAACCATTAAATATTTCGGACAAATAGCCGAAGTGACCAAAAAAGAAGAAGAATCTTTGGTGTTTACTGGATGCTCAATTTCTGAGCTTTTAGAGATGCTTTATTCAAAATATAACTTATTAAAAAACAAAGATTTTCAAGTGGCACAAAACCAGAGATTGGTAGCGGTTGATTCAAAAATCACAGGAAAAGAAATTGCCCTTTTACCTCCATTTTCAGGTGGATAGTCATTTCGACCGAAAAAGAGAAATCACATAATTATTAAATCAAAAATCATAAATGGTAAGATGAGATTCCTGCCTTCTCAGTAATGACAAATAGATACAACAGACATATCATACTATCGGAAATCGGGCAAACAGGCCAAGATAAAATTTCCAATGCCAAAGTATTGGTGGTTGGTGCAGGCGGTTTGGGCTGTCCTGTTTTGCAATACTTAACCGCTGCTGGCGTGGGCACTTTAGGGATTATTGATTTTGATGTTGTTGAAGAATCAAACCTACAACGTCAGGTTTTATTCGGGACGTCTTCTTTAGGAAAAAATAAAGCCGAAGCTGCCAGACAACGTTTAGAAGATTTAAATGACAGCATTTCTATTAACGCTTACGCGGAAAAGCTGACCCACCAAAACGCCATACAGCTTTTTAAGAATTATGATATTATTGTGGATGGTTCCGACAATTTTGAAACCCGCTACTTGGTAAATGATGCCTGCCTAATAACGAAAAAGTCTTTGGTTTTTGGTGCTATTTATAAGTTTGAAGGACAGGTTTCGGTTTTCAATCATAAAAACGGACCGAGTTATCGGTGCTTGTTCCCAAATCCGCCAGAAAAAGGCACTGTTCCCAATTGTTCTGAAATCGGGGTTTTGGGCGTACTTCCAGGCATTATCGGTACCATGCAAGCCAATGAAGCACTAAAAATCATTTTGGATATCGGCAATACCCTTTCGGGAAGATTATGCTGTTATAATGCGTTGACACTTCAAAATTCGATTTTAAAAATCAACAGAAACGAAGCGATTATCCAATCTGTTTTAAATGATAAAACAAACTTTCATAAAAAAAATAGGGATACTAGTTGTGAAACCGAAATTCCAGAAGTATCGATAAAAGATATCTTTTCAAAAGAAAACATTCAAATTATTGATATTCGAGAAGCACACGAACAACCAAAAATTGAAGATTTAAAAGTGACTTATATTCCACTAAGTGAACTGGAAAGCCATTTGGATAAAATCGATCTAGAAAAACAAAAATATCTTTTTTGTCAATCTGGAATCAGAAGTAAAAAAGCGGTTTCAATATTGAACGAATTAAATATTAAAAACTGTTTTAGCATTAAAGAAGGCGTATTGGAAATCAACAAATATTCTAAAGACCTATCAGGTTTTAAAAACCTGATAGGTCTAAATAAAACATAAAATCATGGAAAATAAAAAACCAAAAAACGTATTTAAACAAGGTGCTATTTCATCTGGCTTCATAGGAGATTCTATCGCCAAACACCAAACCAAAACCAGCATTGGCGCACACAATATTTTTTTAGGGCAAGTGCGTGCCGATGTGATTGATGGAAAAACCGTTTCAGCGATTGAATACACCGCTTATGAAGACATGGCCAACCAAAAATTCTACGATATAAGAGAAACTGCTTTTGAAAAATTTGAACTTACCTGTATGCACATTTATCACAGTTTAGGCACGGTAAAAGCTGGAGAAATTTGCCTATTTGTATTTGTATCGTCGCCAAGGCGCAAAGTGGTTTTTAAGGCTTTGGAATTTATCATTGAAGCCATAAAAGCTAACGTGCCCGTTTTTGGAAAAGAGATTTTTGAAGACGACACGCATCAATGGAAAGTTAATTCGTAAAAAATGGTTTGGAAGTTTATGGGTTTAGTGGAAAAACCCCAATAAATAAACTTGCAGACCTTTAAATCATAAACCTCTAAACTTATTAAACCTTAAACTTCTAAACTTAAAAAATGGTCGATATCACACACAAAACCACAACACTACGTACCGCAATCGCACAAGCCATTGTAAAGGTCAGCAAACCCGAAACCATTGAAGCCATTCAAAACGATACGGTTCCCAAAGGCAACGTATTTGCTATGAGCAAAGCTGCGGGGCTGTTAGGCGTAAAACGAACACCCGATATTTTACCCGATTGCCACCCTTTGCCTATTGAGTTTACAGGTGTAGAATATGAAATCAATGATTTGGAAATCACCGTTTTATTCACGGTAAAAACCATTTACAAAACAGGCGTTGAAGTAGAAGCCATGCACGGTGCCAGCGTAGTGGCTTTAAACATGTACGACATGTTGAAACCCATAGATAAAGGCATCGAGATATACGCCATTAAACTACTGCATAAAAAAGGTGGAAAATCTGATTTCAAGGACCGTTTCAGAAAAGATTTAACAGCGGCGGTTGTTGTTTGTTCCGATACCATTTCGGCAGGACATAAAGAAGATAAAGCAGGAAAAGCAATTATTGAAAAATTAGAAACATCGGGAGTTAAAATTGCTGAATATGTGATTATTCCTGATGAAAAAGATGTCATTCAAAATAAAGCCAAATCTTTTCAAGAACAAGGCATTGATATGGTGATTTACACAGGTGGCACGGGACTTTCGGGTCGCGATGTAACCCCCGAAGCTTTAATACCTTTATTGGACAGGCGCATTCCTGGTATTGAA
>CAXBNH010000210.1:0-5586 GCA_963976905.1 uncultured Algibacter sp. | reverse complement strand
CAAAAAAATTGATAGCTTCAATAATATTCATCATTTTAATCTTTGTTTAATTAGTATCTGAAATCAAAAAATATCATACTTTTTGACAATCTATTTTTTATCTATTCAACTTAATTAAGTTCTTAAATCTTCCATATCGGTTATTAGTTCATTTAGTTTTTTCAATAGTTGTCCATAAACTAAATTCAAATCCCATTTATAAATACGCCCACCAAAAATTGCCAACAGTATGACAATCAAGAGCATCCCGAGTATCCAAAACAAAGGGATACCATATACCATATAAGGTTGATAATCTCCAAATATTCTATTTAAAGTTTCTCTAAAAGGGCCAGAAAACCAAAAGCCAGAAACCATTGCAATAAAAATATATGGATAAATAAATCGGGACATCTTTTCATTAATAGAAATTTGTGTTTTCATCCAGCCGTCAAAAGACTTAATATATTGATAGCTATTTTCATTTGTATCAATAGCATTTAAACTTTTTAATAGCTTTTTATTGACAATAACCAATGCATTGAGCAGAATAAACATTAGCACTCCCATAACTGGAATTTTAACCAAAATAGAAACTACCAAAATCACAACAGAAAGCACAACAATTGCTATGAGGTTTATTTTGAACATCCTTTTGAATTTATCGACAATATGTATCGATTTTTTATTGTAAAGGTTATTCAGCTTTGGTGCTAAAATGGCATTGCTCTCTAAAAACCCTTGTTTCCAAATTGATTCAATCGATTTTTCCATCTAATAAATTTTTTAATCGTTCTTTAATTCTATTGACCCTAACACCAATGTTGTTAGGGGTTGTACCCATAATATCTGCAATGTCCTTATTTGGCTTTTCGTCTAGATAGAGCAAAATAATGGCCCTATCTATTTCAGATAATTGTTTAATGGCTTTATACAAAAGGTTAAGCGATTCATCTGAAAATGTGCGGGTATCCTCTTCAGCTTCTATGAATACAGAATCATCAGAGGTATGGTGCTGACGATTTTTTTTCTTTTTCTTGATTAAAGTCAAACAGATATTCAACGAAAGCCTATATATCCAAGTGGACCATTTAGAATCCCCTCTAAATTTATCTCTGGTTCTCCAAATTTGCAAACATACTTCTTGATAGTAATCTTCAAAATCTTCTTGGGAATCTGTATAGGCCCTGCAAATCTTAATGATTATTCCAGAATATGGTAAAATGGATACCGTATAAAAGTCGTTACTCACAAACTGTTTTTATTATTTAGTAACAAAATTTGAAGATTATTACACTTATTTTAAATTTTTTTACAAATCTATCAAATGTCAAACCTTAAATGTTCCAAAAAAGCATCCCTAGAAATCTCTTCGGCACCTAAACTTTCCAAGTGATGGGTATAAACCTGGCAATCAATCAGTTTATAATCGGTATTTTGAATAAACGTGATAAATCCTGCTTTACTGGCATTGCTTTCTTTGGTAAACATACTTTCGCCACAAAAAACACCATTGTTTAAATCTACGCCGTAAAGACCGGCTACTAAATTATCTTCCCGCCAAACTTCAACCGATTTGGCATAGCCTAGTTTATGGAGTTCTATATAGGCATTTTCCATACCTTTGGTTATCCAAGTGCTATCTTGCCCAGCACGTTTTGCTTTAGAACATTCTACAATCACGGTTTTAAAATCTTTATTTACAGTAACCACATAATCTTTATTCCGAAGCACTTGCCGCATGCTTTTAGATACTTTTAACTTTTCTGGAAAGAGCACAAAACGTGGGTCTGGCGATCACCATAAAATAGGCTCTTCATTTCCAAACCAAGGAAAAATGCCTTTTTTGTAGGCATCTATTAAGCGAGCTGTTGATAAATCGCCACCAACAGCCAATAAGCCTTCGGGGGAGGCTTCGGTTACACTGGGAAAAGGTGTGGATTTATTTAGATATTGCATAAATTATATAAAAGTAAAAAACCTCGATATTATAAAAAACATCGAGGTTCATTTTATGAGATTCCCACCTTTGCGGGAATGACAAAATTATTTAAAAAGGCAAATCGTCATGATCGTCTTCTTTTAAGTCGCCTGCTGGTTCAAAAGCGTCCATTGGAGGTACTGGAGGAATGTTTCCACCAGTAGATTCTCCTTGTAATGCTTCTATTCTCCATCCTTGAATGGAGTTGAAATATTTGGTTTCCCCTTGTGGATTTACCCATTCGCGCCCACGTAAATTAATGTTTATTTTTACCTGTTGGCCTTCTTTGTAGCTATCCAACAAATCACATTTATCTTGAATAAACTCTACCATGATAGGCTGTGGATACTGCTCTTCTGTTGTCACTACAATTTCTCTTTTTCTAAACCCATTGCTTCCAAAAGTTTGGGTTTCTCCAACCATTTTAATTCTTCCTTGAACTTCCATTAACTTATTTATATCTAATTAATTACTCTTTTTTTCGATTTAAACTTCCACAAATGTAACCAATCTTGTCTGCAACTAAAAATCGATTTACTAACAACTTGAACAATAATATTAACAGATTTGCATTATATTACAAAATAATTTGAATCCCTCATGATTTTTACCAAACATAGAAATACATTACGTTGGGTTTTAATAGCTGCTTCGTTTGTTGTTGTTTCTCTTATTTTATGGAAAACTTACGAGTTTTTCCAACATTTTAAAGATGAAGAACGTACCAAAATGGAAAACTGGTCGTTTGCCCAAAAAGAACTGACCAAAACAACCGACTTAAACATCAATATTGGAGATCTTCCTATAGAAATCGTCAAAAGCAATAAAACGACTCCAATGATTATTGTAGATAAAGATGGTAATTATAATGTCAATAATATTGATGATACCAAAACCAATGATTCAGCTTACATAAAGAAGCTTATTTTAAAATTCAAAAGTGAAAACGAGCCTATTGAGATTCGGTATCAAGGCGATGTTTTGAGCACTTTGTACTATGGAAACTCCCCTTTACTAAACAAATTAAAATACTATCCGTTAGCTTTATTATTGATCATTTTTTTGTTCGCCGCAGTGGTTTTTTTCTTTTATAAAAGCAACAAAAGTTCTGATGAAAACAAACTGTGGTCTGGCATGGCAAAAGAAACGGCGCATCAAATTGGCACACCGCTATCCTCATTAATTGGTTGGGCCGAAATTTTAAAGACTGAAAATGTCAACCCCGATTATATTATTGAAATTGAAAAAGATATTGAACGCCTGAAAACCATTACCGAGCGTTTTAGCAAAATAGGCTCGCTTCCGGTGCTTGAGACCACCGATATCGTTAAAGAAACCATTGATTCTTATGACTATTTAAAAGCAAGATCTTCCAAACTGATTGATTTTGAAATCACAACACCTTCTACGGAAATTCCTGTAAATCTGAACAAACAGCTTTACAGTTGGGCCATTGAAAATTTAGTGAAAAATGCCATTGATGCCATGAAAGGCCGTGGTAAAATTAGCATTGATATTTCGCAATTGGAAGATAAGGTCATGGTTACTATTACCGATACGGGCAAAGGCATTCCCAGAAAACAATTCAACACTATTTTTGAACCTGGTTTTACCACAAAAAAACGCGGTTGGGGATTGGGCCTGTCTTTAACAAAACGTATTATTGAAGAATTTCATAACGGAACTATTAAAGTGTCTCATTCTGAAATAGGCAAAGGCACCACCTTTCAAATAAATTTAAAACACATTTTTTAAAATGAAGGAAGAACACATCACCATAAAAGAGGTGAACTTAAACAACAATTGTCCTGAATGTTTTAGTAAGGATGGTTTGCAATTAACCTTTATGCAAAAATTTATTGACACTACTTTCTATAAATCCATCACCAATGAAGTGTCCCAAAAAATGATATGTAACACTTGTAAATCCATTATATATCCAGAACGTTGGACGGATGATATAGAACGTGTTTTTGAATACCATCAAAAATCATTTGAACCTAAAAAAACGGCTTTAAAATTAAAAAAGCTGGCATGGCTCATTATCATTTTATCTGCCATTATCATTATAGCCTTAATTATAACGCTTTACGTATAGAGGCCGCTATCTCTTGAAATTCTTCAGGAGTTAATTTTTCTTTTTGAAGAAAACGCGCATCTTCCATGGAATGTAATGGAATTAAATGTATATGTGCGTGTGGCACTTCCAAACCAATAACGGTCATACCAATACGCTTACAAGGCAAAACTTTTTCCATAGCGATGGCCACACGTCTTGAAAATGCCATCAATCCGTTGTAAGTAGCTTCATCCAAATCGAAAATTTTATCAACTTCCTTTTTAGGAATGCACAATGTATGTCCTTTGCTGTTTGGGTTAACGTCAAGAAAAGCTAAAAACGCTTCGGTTTCCGCTATTTTATAACAAGGGATTTCACCGTTTATGATTTTTGTGAAAATGGAAGGCATAGAGTTTTGAACGTTTTTGGATTCTTGTAAATATAAAAAGATTCCTATTTAAAACTGGATGGTTTCAGTCAAAAAAAAGAATCTTTTTGTGTTTTATTAAATGTAGAGTTTAAGAAATGTGATTCCTGCCTTCACTTCGACTGCGCTCAGTGACCGCGCAGGAATGACAAATTATCTAGAAATTTCAATAATATCAAATTTTATAACGCCGTTGGGCACTTGGATTTCGGCAACATCACCAACAGATTTACCCAACAAACCTTTTCCGATAGGCGAATTCACAGAAATCTTTCCTGATTTTAAATCGGCTTCGCCATCAGCCACCAAGGTATAAGTCATTTCCATACCATTGGTCTGGTTTTTTATTTTCACTTTAGAAAGCACCAATATTTTAGACATATCCAATTGTGATTCGTCAATAATACGCGCACCGGCCAAAGCATCTTCCAACTTAGCAATACGCATTTCCAACATACCCTGTGCCTCTTTGGCGGCATCATACTCGGCATTTTCACTTAAATCGCCTTTATCCCTCGCTTCAGCAATTGCTCTGGAAGCTTTTACGCGTTCCACATCTTTCAATTGCTTCAATTCATCCCGTAACTTTTTCAAACCCTCAGGTGTATAGTATGATACTTTACTCATAGCTTCATCGTTTAATATAAGAAAATCAATAGGTTTTTACTAAAACTAGGCTGTCTATAAAGCTCATTTAACTTTTTAGACAGCCCATAAAGAAGAAATCCCGCTTACACGAGATTGCTTCTTCAAATATACAAAATATTTAATTCAATATGCTTTTTGTTGTAAATTGCGACTTTAATTCACAAAAAATGAGGTTTTTATTTTATTTACTATTTCTTTCCATCTGTTTGGCTTGTAGCAAAAGCAATGTTGATAATGAAAATTGTAGATTTCTTTTGAATGTGGGCGTGAATGTTCCTGTAAATCTAAACCTCCCAGAATATGGCAACTTACAATCTCCCGGAAACTCCGTTTATATTCCCAATGCAGGAAACGCCGGTATTATTGTTGCCAATATAGGTTTTGCATACATGGCTTGGGACGCCAGCGACCCCAACCATCCACCCAGTACGTGTTCGGCACTTACCGTTTCTGGTCTGGAAGGTACTTGTGGTTGTGATGACAACACGTATA
>CAXBNH010000209.1:0-5611 GCA_963976905.1 uncultured Algibacter sp. | reverse complement strand
CCGGAAAAGTTTAGCTGCTGAGCGCACCTTTAGTGAAAATCTATCCTCTGAAATTTTTATGCTCGAAAAACTGGAGCATATTGTAGATGAAGTTTCAAAACGATTAAACAAAAACCAAGTAGCAGGAAAAACCATTACTTTAAAAATAAAATACAGCGATTTTACCCTTCAAACCCGAAGCAAGACCTTGCCATACTTTGTTAGTGACAAAAGTGTGATTTTAGAAATGGCCAAAGATTTGTTATATCAAGAAAAATTGAGCAATTCCGTACGCTTACTGGGTATTTCACTATCTAATTTGAATACCGAAACCAAGAAGAAACCTGAGCAAAAAAGTGTGAGCGTTCAGTTGAAGTTTGGGTTTTAAAAGGGTCAAGTACAAAAGGTCTTCATCTATTATTTGGTTATATTTTTTCCAGAAATGCCCTATTTTTTAAAAGGCATTACTATAACGTTTTCGTTGCTATTTATTTCAAGATTAGTATAATCTTACATCAAGTAAATATATTTAGTATTATATTTACATCTTGTTTAATATAGTTTATGGCTGTTCACAAACTTATTCTTGAGGATGTTTTTGAAGACCTATCATATACTTTGATAGCGATTCATTACACTTTGGAAGACTACCGTTTGGCCTATCTTTTAAATAAAGATTTAAAGATTAGTTTAATAAGAAGGAAGAAAGATCTTGATTATTTTAATGGAAAGTCAACCTATTCCATTTTTGAATGGGAAGATTATAAACAGCTAGTGACGTGGAGTTTGGTTGCCAATGTTTGCAAAACAACAGCATATCAACAAACAAACAGCCAGTCGTTGTTTAGTATGGAAGAACACATAACAAAAACACATTATTTAATACCTGAATGTAAAAACGTTAATTATTTCTTGAAAATAGATAATCAGTTCAATATCAGTGAAGAAAAACAGATATTAAAATGTATATTAGATATTTCTCAAATAGCAACAGCGTACAGTATTGACGCAAGTCAATTAAAATCAAAAGACAATTTAATTTTTAGCTAATGCCAATTACAAAAAAAACCAAAATAGTAGCAACCTTAGGGCCTGCTACAAGTACTAAAGAAGTTTTAAAAGGAATGCTTGAGCAAGGGGCAGATGTATTTAGAATCAACTTTTCCCATGCCGATTATAAAGATGTTGCCGAACGCATTAAAATCATACGTGAACTCAATGACGAGTTTGGATTCACAGCTGCTATTTTAGCAGATTTACAAGGGCCCAAACTTCGTGTAGGCGTTATGGAAGATGATGTTTTTGTAGAGCCAGGAGATGAAATTGTGTTTGCTACTGGAGAACGTTTCGTAGGCACCAAAGAGCGTGTTTACATGACTTATGAAAGGTTTCCTCAAGATGCAAAACCTGGAGAACGCATTCTTTTAGATGATGGTAAATTGCATTTTGAAGTGGTCTCTACTAACCAAAAAGATGAGGTTTTAGCTCGTGTTGTCCAAGGTGGTCCATTAAAATCAAAGAAAGGTGTCAATTTACCTAATACCAATATTTCGCAACCTGCACTTACAGAAAAAGATATAGAAGATGCTATTTTTGCCATTGGGCAGGAAGTAGATTGGATTGCATTATCTTTTGTACGCCATGCCGAAGATTTGATTCAGTTACGTGATTTGATAAATGAGCATACCGACCATAAAATTCCCATTATAGCTAAAATTGAAAAACCTGAGGCTGTAGAGAATATTGATAAAATCGTGGCCTATTGTGATGGTTTAATGGTAGCCCGTGGCGATTTAGGTGTAGAAGTTCCTGCTGAAGAAGTCCCATTGATCCAGAAAAAATTGGTGCTCAGGGCGAAAAAAGCAAGAATACCTGTAATTATTGCTACGCAAATGATGGAAACCATGATAAGCAGCTTAACACCAACCAGGGCGGAGGTCAATGATGTTGCTAACTCGGTTATGGATGGCGCAGATGCTGTGATGCTTTCTGGAGAGACCTCTGTGGGGGAATATCCTGTACAGGTTATCAAACAAATGGCGAATATTTTAAGAAATGTAGAAGATTCTCCGCTTATTAAAGTACCACAATTGCCACCGCACATTCGTACCAACAGATACATTACAAAATCTATTTGTTATCATGCCGCCAATATGGCCAATGAAATTAATGCGAAAGCTATTTCCACATTAACGAATAGTGGTTATACAGCGTTTCAAATTTCAGCGTGGAGGCCATCTGCACATATTTTAGTGTTTACATCAAACAAGCGTATCTTGACCCGTTTAAGCTTGCTTTGGGGCGTTAAGGCATTTTATTATGACAAGTTTGTAAGTACAGATGAAACCATTGAAGATGTAAATGCTATTGCCTGTAAAAAAGGCTATGTAGAAGTAGGGGATATGATCATCAGTTTAGCCGCTATGCCAATAAAAGAACACGGTATGGTAAATACCTTGCGTGTTACTGAAATCACGACTTGTAGCGTATAAAATATATTTTAAAATAATTCTACCCTTCAGGTTTTAAAACTTGAAGGGTCTTTATTTTTTTGGTCGTAAAGATTTACGTTTGCATATCCACACCTTGTTTGTGCAAGCAACTGCTCTAAAAAGGATGTGAGCTTTGGTGCGTTCTTGAATTGTTTTAAAAAGCTTTCGTCAAAGAAATCTTCGGGTTTTATAAATGTGTAAAATTTAAAGTTAATGAATAAAAAAATCTCAGGTTAAGAATTAATCTGAGATTTCAAAACTTACACAGTTTATGGGATACTACCTGATAGAAAATAGCTTTTAAGTTTTATTACAAGACACTTTTAAATTTTTTAAATTCTTCATAAGAAATTTTGAAAATAGTACCATGTCTTGTTCCATTAGGAAATTCAATTTTATCTGAAATATCTTCCCAATTTTCCAAATCTTTTGATTTCACTGCACCATATTTATGGTCTCTGTACTTGTCAAAATATAACATCCAATAACCATCAATATTAATAGCTGTTGGCCCTTCTGCCCAATAATCCCCTGTAATAGGCTCGCTTGCTTTTGTGTAAGGCCCGATAAGTTTATCAGCAAAAGCTATTTTTAAATTTTTTCTAACGGGTTCTTTTGTTTCGTCTTTTAAAAACATAATAAACTTGCCTCCTTGTTTTTGAATGGTTGCATCAATAACATTAAATCCTGGTTCGTATAAAAGTTTAGTATCACTAAAAGTTTTAAAATCTTTTGTAGTAGTATAATACATTCTATGGTTATAGCCGTTATCTTCAGTAGATTGAGTTTCTGGAAATTTTCCAGTTATAGTGCTTGCCCAATAAATCATATAATCTTTATTGGCTTCATCATAGGTAATTTCTGGAGCCCAAGTATTGCGAGTGCCATTTTCATATTCCATAACAGGAATGAATTGTTGTTCTGACCAATTAATTAAGTCTTTAGAATTAGCATAACCAATACCCTTATCCGTCCAACTCACCGTCCAAACCATGTGATAAAGTCCATCACCGCCTTTAATAATACAAGGATCCCGCATCAATTTGTCTTTACCAACTACTGGAGTTAAAAATGATTGATCATTTTTTAAAGATTTCCATTTATACCCATCTTCACTATATGCCAAATGCAAACCGTCTTCACCATTTCCTTTAAAATAAGAAAACATATAAACTTCTTTTTTTGGAATAAACTTATTGGCTACTAACCAATTTTCACAAGCTTTTGGCCAATTTAGGTGTGTGCCGAATCTACCTAAACCAAAACCATGTCCGCCATTTTCATATATGTGCATTTCGGCAGGGACTTTATGTTGTTTTAATGCTAAATAATAATTAATACTATTTTCAACAGGAACGGCGCCATCGTCCGTAGCATGGATTAAAATGGTTGGTGGTGTGTTATCATTGACTTGTTTTTCATTCGAATATTTTTGAATTAAGTCTGCTGAAGGATTTTTTCCTAAAAGATTGACTTTCGAACCTTGGTGCGTAATACCATCTTCCATGGAAATTACTGGATAAATTAACATGGAAAAATCTGGTCGTGCGCTAATTTCATCGGAAGCATAAACTCTATCATTGTAATGTGTTGATGCTGTTGAAGCCAAATGTCCTCCAGCAGAAAATCCTATGATGCCAATTTTAGTTGGGTCTATATGCCAATCTTTGGCGTTTCGCCTTAGGGTTCTAATCGCTTCTTGTGCATCTTGAAGTGGCCCGATGGTTTTGTCCTTCATAATAAGGTCACTTGGCAATCGGTATTTTAGCACAAATGCTGAAACACCAATGGAGTTGAGCCATTCTGCAACCTTATCTCCCTCTTTATAATGTGATAAAACACCATAACCACCACCTGGACAAATAACCACGGCTGCATTATTTGTGTTTTTATTATCAGCTAAAAACACTTTTAGCCTTGGGTTGATGACTTTTAAAATACCCGTAGCTTCGCCTTGGTCGTTCAGTCTAAACACTTCTTGGTAATCTTTATTTTCGATGGAATTTGGAACTTTATTCCATAACGGAATTTCCTTCTGTTGCGAAAACATTTGGGTTGACAGTCCTATAATAATAGCTAATCCTAAAAAAAGTGTTTTGTTATTTCTCTTCATTTGGTTTCTCATAAAATTCAATTTCTATAATGCGAAGTTGCCCTTTTGCTTCGGCACTTTCCTTGTCTTTAAACATATCTAGTTCTTTGTTTGGATCCACTTCAACAATTTTATCAAAGGCATCGTTGTCTGTATTAGCACCAATCAATTCGATGGTAATTTCCTTGGCTAAAACAAGCTTTAAAGGAATGGTAATATAGCCCAAACTTTGTTCGGTATCGCCTTGAAAAACCACTTCGTTATCAGCTAATATACGAATTGGATAGCTTTTTCTTCGCCAACCTGTAAATTTAGCTACGCATTGATTTACTATAGATGGCTTTGTTAAAGCATAGGTGATTTTCCCGGTTTTTATTCTGCCATCATTACGCCATTCAGTTAATTCATTATCGTCAAAACTTTTATAAACATCATTATTATTAGCTAAAGCGCTTGCATGACTTATAAAAACGGGTATTCTTTTATAGTGTATGAAGGTGTTTTAGGCGTTGCACCACGGTCTAAATTTGAAGGTAGATTGTAACTTGGTAATTGTGTTGAAAGCCCATTGTCTGCTTCAAAGGGAATGGTGTTCCATGTTACTTTTGCAGATTTTAAACCTTTTGATTTTGCTGTAAGATTAATGTTGCCAGCTTTAAAACGGTAGGAGTCCCAAAGAATAAAATTTTCTTTGATAGATAAGATTTTTATTATAACTTGCTAAAGCTTCAATTAACTCTAAAGCTAGACACTACAAGGCTTTCAAAATATCATAAAATCTTTTATTTTGGGGAACATGTGGGGATTATACAAAAAAAATAATCCTCTAAAAAACTTATTACAAGTCATTTAAGGGATTATTGTAGTACTCAAGGTGGGAATCGAACCCACACAACCGAAGTTACTGGATTTTGAATCCAGCGTATTTACCACCAAATTTCCATAACCTATATTATAATCAACTGATTAACAAATATATAATTTTATATAATGTCAATTGATATCGTTTAAAATCATAATTTGTTGTACCTATGTTGTACCAAAAATG
>CAXBNH010000208.1:0-5622 GCA_963976905.1 uncultured Algibacter sp. | reverse complement strand
GAAGCACTACTTCGTGTGGCATCTTCGGTGTTTACCACATTATTTGAAGGTGTTACACCGTCTATAGAAGTATCTCCAAAAAAGCCATTGCCAACGGTTAAAAGAAGCAATAAAAGTGCCGCTGCGCCTGCATAACGCCACCAAATAGGAATGACCCGCTGCTTTTTCTTTTTCTGGTTAAGCTGCGCTTCTATGTTATTCCAAACCGCATCACTTGGCGTTGCTTCAAAATTTTTGAAGCGTTCTTGAAATAACCTGTCTATGTTTTTTTTATCACTCATTTACAATGACTGTAAGCTATTGCTAGCTTTATAATTCTCAATGGTTTCCTTTAGCTGTTGCCTGGCACGCGCTAAATTTGATTTTGAGGTGCCAATGTTAATCGTTAACATCTCGGCAATCTCTTTATGCGAGTAGCCATCTAGCACGTAAAGGTTAAAAACCAATCTGTAGCGGTCTGGCAACTGCTGAATACTTTGCAGAAGAAAATCCATAGAAATGGTGTCTTCTTCAATTTCCACGACAACTTCTTCTGCAATGTCTTCATTCACAATTTCAAAAACCTTTTCTTTTCGGTAGCGTTGCATCACGGTGTTTACGGTAATGCGCTTAATCCAACCTTCAAAAGAGCCTTTGTGTTTATACTGTTCAATTTTACTGAAAATGGTTAAAAATGCGTCTTGCAAATTATCTTCCGCTTCGGCATAGTTACGCGAATACTTCAAGCATATTGAAAATAACTTACTCGAAAAGAGTTTATATAATTCTCCTTGTGCTTTCGTATCATTGTTCTTACAATTTTCTATGAGTTGATTTAAACTCAAATGGAACACGTATTAATTACTGTTAATTATTCTACAACGGGCACTTCAAAGGTTAAGTATTGGTCGTCTCCATTATCATCTTCGCCTTGCCAAAATTTAAAAATATAGGAACCATTGCCTGTTACATTAAAGTTAAATGTGGCATTTGTTAGTTCGTCTTCTAAATCTTCACAATCACTTCTGTCAAAATCAGCAGCTATTATTGCCACCGTACGCTCATTGTTATCTTTACGATAATAAAAATCATTAAATACATGACAGGTAGACGGTCTTAAATATTTAACTACAATGGGGTAGGTTTCTCCCAAAGTAAACTCGTCTGGTATGTCAACACTTTCAACAGGCAAAATGTCGAAATTGTAATTAACATTATCATCATCATTGATGTCGCAGGACGCAAATAAAAGGAGCGTCAAACCCAAAAATACTAACTTTTTCATTTTTTTCAATTTTTCTTTTTAATACACGTTTTTTCTTTAAGATGCTTGTACTTAAGAAAGGTTGCGTATAAAAATAAAAAATCCCGAAAGCATCGGGATTTTTTATTTTTGGTTTGAAAAAATCAATCATCTCCGCCACCGTTGGCAGCTTTGGCAATGACCCTCACTTTGGCTTCCAGTTCTTCCATAAGTTCGGGGTTATCTTTTATAAGGGCTTTAACGGCGTCTCTACCTTGCCCAAGTTTGGTGTCTTCATAACTAAACCAAGACCCGCTTTTTTTAATGATTTCATTTTCAACGGCAATATCTAGTACTTCCCCAACTTTACTAACGCCTTCGCCGTACATGATATCAAATTCTGCCATTTTGAAAGGCGGCGCTACCTTGTTCTTAACCACTTTTACACGGGTTTTGTTACCTAAAACAGACCCGCTACTGTCTTTAATTTGGGTAGAACGGCGAATATCCAACCTAACAGAAGCATAAAACTTCAAGGCATTGCCACCTGTTGTGGTTTCTGGATTTCCGAACATAACCCCTATTTTTTCACGCAATTGGTTGATAAAAATCACGGTACAATTGGTTTTGCTGATAGAGCCTGTTAATTTCCTTAAAGCTTGTGACATCAAACGCGCGTGCAAGCCCATTTTGGAGTCGCCCATTTCGCCTTCAATTTCACTTTTGGGCGTTAACGCAGCTACAGAATCTATGACTACAATATCAATAGCGCCAGAACGGATTAAATTATCCGCAATTTCCAAGGCCTGTTCTCCATTATCTGGTTGCGAAATGATGAGGTTATCAATATCAACCCCTAATTTTTCGGCATAAAATCTATCAAAAGCATGCTCGGCATCAATAAAAGCGGCAATACCTCCTGCTTTTTGAGCTTCTGCAATAGCGTGTAATGTTAAGGTGGTTTTACCAGAAGATTCTGGACCATAAATTTCTATCACTCTTCCGCGTGGGTAGCCACCAACGCCCAAAGCAATATCCAATCCTAAAGAACCCGATGAAATAGCGTCCACATCTACCACAGCAGCATCGCTCATTTTCATGACGGTGCCTTTGCCGTAGGCTTTGTCCAATTTATCTAATGTAAGTTTTAATGCTTTTAATTTTGCTTCTTTTTCGCTGCTCATTTTTATTTGTTTTTTCTGAAGTAATGGACGCTAAATTACTATAACTTTTGGGATGATACAATAATACTTTTCAACATAGCATTTTTTAATTTAAGGTCATTTTTTTGAAGGCTAATGAATAACTTAAAGAAGTTGACGCAACCATTTAAAACATTTTGCATCTATGTAATAAACGCGGGAAAATTTTTGCTATGAAATATGCCCAAATTGAAATTTTAAGGGTAAAGCATGCGTGTTTTACCCAATTTTTTTTCAAGAACAAACTCTATTGATCCATTGGGTGTTTCAGTTCCTGTATTTAAACAGATATTGTCAAGCCGATGACGATTGACTCGAATTGTTTTTAAGTGATGTTTTAAGGTAATTTCTTTGACGAGTTAATCAGGAAAAGCACTTTCGCCCTCATGGAAGTGCTTTTTTTGTGCAATAAATTTTGGCATTGATGTACAAGTTGTACTTTTGCATTCTAAAATATTTCTTTAACCTTAAAAATTAGTATAGCATGCAACTGTACAATAAATTAAGTGCGAAAGAAAGGGCCGAATTAATTGACCAAGCAGGAAAAAGTCGATTAACGCTTTCTTTTTATCAGTACGCCAATATTGAAAACCCTCTAATTTTACGAGATTCCTTATTTTTAATCTGGGATGCCTTAGAGGTTTTGGGTAGAATTTATGTTGCCCACGAAGGCATCAACGCCCAATTGTCACTTCCGGCTGATCGTTTTAATGAGTTCAAAAACCATTTAGATGGCATCGATTTTTTAAAGGATATTCGTTTGAATATTGCTGTGGAGCAAGACAACAAATCGTTTTTAAAGCTGAAAGTAAAAGTTCGCGAAAAAATTGTTGCCGATGGTTTAAACGACACTACTTTTGATGTTACCAACAAAGGCATTCACGTAAGTGCCGAAGAGTTCAATTATCTTATTGAAGATGAAAATACCGTTTTGGTAGATATGCGCAACCACTACGAAAGTGAAATTGGTCATTTTAAAAATGCCGTCACGCCCGATGTGGATACGTTTAGAGAATCTTTGGATATTATTGAAGATGATTTAAAAACCCATAAAGAAGATAAAAAACTGGTTATGTATTGCACAGGCGGCATCCGTTGCGAAAAAGCTAGTGCCTATTTTAAACATAAAGGTTTTAAAAATGTGTTTCAGTTGGAAGGCGGTATCATTGAATATACTCGACAGATTAAAGAGCAAAACCTTGAAAATAAATTTTTAGGAAAGAATTTTGTTTTTGATGAACGTCGCGCCGAAAAAATAAGTGAAGATATTATTGCTTGCTGCCACCAATGTGGAAAACCAGCAGATATTCATACCAATTGCGCCAATGATGCGTGTCATTTATTGTTCATCCAATGTGATAATTGTAAAGCTGAAATGGATAATTGCTGCTCCACAACCTGCAAAGAAATACATGCTTTACCTTTTGAAGAACAAAAAGCCCTGAGAAAAGGCCAGGGCAATAGCAATGATATTTTCAAAAAGGGCCGCGCAGACCATTTGCCCTATAAAAAGGATTTAAGAAATATTTTCGAGAACTTTAAAAGTTGTGATTAAGGACGTTTTAAAATAATACCTTTAACATTTACTTTATAATCCGTAAACGTATTCCATGGGCCGTCTCCTAGCCATAAAAGGACTTTATAACCTTCGCCATCAACTACAATAGGACGAATGTTTTTGTAATTTGAATTTGATGTTATGGGATGCCATTTGATGGTACTTATGTCATCTTTATTTTTGATTTTGGCACTATATATTACGTGCTTTCCATCAAGATATTCGCCAGTTGAAGGGTTTACGTCTGTAGAAATATATACCATTCTTGGATCGGCAGGGTCAAAGGTCAATAAACCGGTATAGCTGCTTTCCCTTTCGTAAAGGCATTTACCAGCATAAGCAATTTCTCTATCTATCCACTTTTTTCCATCCCAAGAAGCTAAACAAAATCGGTGATCGTTATTTGTAAGGTAAAGCGTGTAACCAAATATGGGGTCTTTTTTTAGAGTCTTTTGCCATAACAGAGGTCCATGCACTGTTTTCAACACTTTCTCCGTGTTCTGCTTTACGTGTTTCTCCACTTCCTTGATATATTTTTTCAGATTCTGAAGGCGTTAAGGAACCATCTTTTAGATTCTTGATTTTAGTGCCGTCCACATTATAAAAACCACCTTTTTTAAAGTCAGCGTAATAAATACTATTGCCGTAGTTTCTTGGGTGAGCTTCTGTAAAAGAAACGCCAATAGTGTTAGAATCCCTTTGTAAATAGCGTGCATAAGGTCGGTTACGGCTGCCTAATCCATCAGAAATACAATGGGTTTCGTTGCCCCAAGTTTCGCCATGGTCTGATGAGGTTATAAATGCTGGATTAAAATGCGGACCATCCCGAAAGAAATTATATAACAGGGCTTCATTTTCCAAATAATAAAGATTCGTATAAGTGACCCCTTTGTTCATGGATTCGTACTCATGCACAAATTGTTTTTCTTTGCCCCAGTTCAAATAATCATTTGGTGATGATATGCGATAATAATGTATAGGTTCATTGGAATGCTTGGCATATACTGCTAAAATACTGCCGTCTGGTCGCACATAAAATGCAGGTACGTTATGGTCGTCTGCCTGAAAATTTTCATGGAGCACAACACTGCCTAAGTTTTTGTTGGATTTTAAGTCATACACACCCACATTAACGTCATCACTCTTGCCGCTTAGCCCCCAATAATTAATTTTTCGTTTTTTATAACCACTCTGGGATCTTGATACCAGCACCAACCACCATCTTCCATGAACGTGGTCAACTCCTGGCCTTCACTAAATCCAAAAACAATAAAAAAGATAATTGACAAATGTTTTTTCAGCATAACAAAAAAAATACAAGTGCTATTTTCCACCTAAAAGTTTATATACTTCAGAGCCTGCGGCCAAAAAGGCTCCAATGCCATATACTTCTGTGTAATTTGGAAAAGAATCTCCAGGAGCAGCACCAACAGGTTGTACATACCCTAGCATACCATCCTCAGTAACACAGCCTTCTAGTGTTTTCCAGGCTTTCATAATAACAGGTTCAAAAGTAGCGCGGTTCAGTAACCCTTGATTAACGCCCCATGCCAAACCATAAGTAAAAAATGAGGTGCCGCTGGTTTCTTTAATAGGGTAGCCTGTATCGCCGCCTAATAATCCCATGGACCAAGTGCCAT
>CAXBNH010000207.1:0-5629 GCA_963976905.1 uncultured Algibacter sp. | reverse complement strand
TTTTATTTGCTAAATTAGGTGCTTAAACACGCCACTAATCATACACAAACACGTTAGACTGTCTCAAAACTTAATAATAAATTCACTTTTAAAAGGTTGATATTCTTTATCTTTAAGAATGGAGTATCAATAAAAAGAATCCCGCACGCAACTCACCCTTTACACCACTTGTTTAGATGATATGATTGCACAAGAGAATTCAGTTCGTATTATTGACACTTTTGTGGATGGGTTGAATTTACAGGATCTCGGTTTATACTATAGCAATACAAGGGCGTCCGCCCTATAATCCATCTGATTTATTAAAGCTTTACACTATGGATATTTAAACAGAATTCGTTCTTCCAGACATTTGGAAACAATCAATTAAAATTTACTGAAATCGAATTTTAAAGGAACAAAAAAACGATATATTTTAACAAATCAAGTGTGCCTATTATTCTACAATTTGTTTCAAATCACTGTTTTATTAGCATAAAAAAGCAGCACAATCATATGATTGTGCTGCTTTAACTTTTAGTAATCTTTATGTAGATTCTTTAGAATCTTTTATTGGTTCACGACCAACCTAAAACCTTCGCCGTGAATGTTAAGTATTTCTACACGTTCATCCAATTTAAGATATTTACGGAGTTTGGCAATGTAAACATCCATACTTCGTGAGGTAAAATAATTATCGTCCCTCCAAATTTTGGTAAGTGCCAAAGCTCTTGGCATCAAATCGTTTTCATGCAAAGCCAATAAACGCAATAGCTCATTTTCTTTTGGTGATAATTTTACAGGATTACCACCTTTAAACTTCAAAAAGCGCAATTTGGAATTCAAATCAAAATGCCCGATTTTAAACTCAAACTGTTTACTATCTGAAATGGTTTCCGTAGCCTTACGTTGAATAATGGCCTTGATTTTCATCAAGAGCACCTCGCTGTCAAAAGGTTTGTTCAAATAATCGTCCGCACCTACCTTATAGCCTTTTAGCACATCTTCTTTCATCGCTTTTGCGGTCAAGAAAATAATAGGTACATCTTTATTTTTTTCACGTATTTCTTTTGCCAATGTAAAGCCATCTTTATAGGGCATCATCACATCCAAAATACATAAATCGTAATCATCTTTTTTGAACTTTTCAAAGCCTTCCATACCGTTTTTTGCATGGGTAACTTCGTAATCATTCATCGTTAAATAATCTTTAAGAACGGTCCCGAAATTAGGATCGTCTTCCATAGTTACGATATTAACGGAAGCTTTATGGTAAATGTGCTTCCTTTATCAATTTCACTTTCTACTGTTATATAACCTTGGTGGTCATCTACAATTCTCTTAACGTAGGCCAAACCTAAGCCGTGGCCTTTTACGTTATGTATATTTCCAGAGTGTTCTCTATAAAATTTCTCGAACACCCGTTTTTGGGCAGCTTTGCTCATACCGCTACCGTGGTCTTTAATTTTTAACAAAATATCGGTCCCTACATTTTCTGTATAAACTTCTATTTTTGGAGCGTCTGGCGAATATTTTATGGCGTTATCCAAAACGTTCACAATCACATTGGTAAAATGCGTGTCATTCGCCAAAACGGTATCGCGCTCTGCCCGTAAAAAAGGTTTTATATACCCTTTTCGGTCTTCAACAATCAACTCTACATGCGTAATGGCTTCCTCAATAAGCTCATGCAACTCTACTTTATCCTTACTTATATTAAGTTCGTTTTTTTCTAGTTTAGACATGCGCAATACATTCTCAACCTGGGCATGCATGCGCTTGTTTTCATCTTTAATCATGCCAAGATATCGCAACACTTTCTCTTTGTCATCTATGATTTTAGGATTTCTTATAGCGTCCAAAGCCAAATTAATGGTGGCAATGGGGGTTTTGAACTCATGCGTCATATTATTGATGAAATCGGTCTTGATTTGGGCAATTTTACGCTGCTTGACCAATTGATAAAGTGCCCCTGTATAAGCCATAATGATGATAGATGTAAAGATAACAGACAATAATATCATGCCGATTATGGATGATAAAATGAATTTTTTATCCTCAGGAAAATTAACCAAAAGCCTAAAGGCACTTTGATTGTTTTCATCATAAAACATAGGCACACTAAAAGTAGATGCTTCATCATAATCGAAACCGCTACTATGTACTTTGGTTGCCAAATCTTTACTGTAAACAGCAAATTCAAAATCTATGTCTATATCGTACTCTGCCAATTTTTTAGCAAGTAAAAATTCAATCTCTTTGGCAGACACACGCTTGTGAATGGGCGTTCTTTTAGAAATAGCTTTAAAATTTTTCTCGAAATCCAGCTTTTGGGCCTCCATTAAACGGCCACTGTTGATGATATTTAAAATAGGCGTTTGATTGGAGTTCTTTTCTGAAAATTCTATATTCTTATAGATTTCGGTACTGGAACTGCCAATGATGCTTTTAAAATCTATACTGTCCAAACCAATGTCAAAGAGCGAAGAAGACAATTTATAGTTATCTTCCAGAATACCATTTTTATATATGAGTGTTTCTTTGGTATTGTTATTTTGCTGATATATAAATAATTGCGATATAGAAGTAGAATCTACGTCTTTTTTATCCTTTACTAAATTTTGAAATTTCTCATAATATGTAGCCAATTCATCTTTTTCAATGGTATTGGACACATAAACCAAAGCTGTTTTTACATTGTGGTTAAAACGATCATCTGCATTTTTAACCGCATCATTAATATAATATGATTGAACAAATATGATACCTGCAAGCGATAAGCTCATTAACAGTATCAACAGCACGAATATTTTTTTGCTCATTGTTCAAATTTAACATTTTAACATTTAGTGCAATTGCCATTTAACCTTACATTAACAAAAATGTTAAAATTTTATGTTTTTTGTGTTTTTTTAAGAATTTTGGCATGCACAGCTTCCACTTGCTTTTTAATACTTTCAAGTTCAATGTTTTCAATAACATAATCTGAAAGGGTTATTTTCTCTTCATCAGTCCATTGATTGTCCATAATGGCTTGAATCTTTTTCTCAGTAGTATGGTCCCTTTTCAACAATCTTTGAATTCTCAAATGTTTGGGAGCCGTTACCGTAATCACAACATCACATTGTTTATAGCTTTCATTTTCAAATAAAATAGCCACTTCTTTGATTACATAGGGCGCCTCTTGTTTTAGTACCCACTTTTCAAAATATCTGGCAACATGTGGGTGAACAATAGCGTTCATTTTTTCAAGATAGCTTTTATCATTAAAAATAATATCTGCTAAAAACGGGCGGTTCAATGCGCCATTAACATAAGTATCTTCTCCAAAAAGGGCTATCAATTTTCGCTTGATGACTTTGGAAGTCCGCATCAAGTTCTTGGCTTCTTCATCTGCAATATAAACGGGAATACCTAAGGTTGAAAATACCTTAGCAACCGTGGTTTTACCACTTCCTATACCGCCTGTAAGTCCTACTATGGTCATTCTTTTATAATAAATTCAATCCGTTGTTGGTTTACTTTAGCACTCTTTATGGTCTTTGGGGATTTTACCAATTCTGGTATTAAAAAAGATTGCGCTTGGGTAACCTTTGCATAATCGCATGCCACTTTAAAATCTTTTGAAGTAATGGCATTAAAATGATCCAAACTTGTATAATAAGTCACATTCACTATTTTAGGAAAATAGTTGAGCAACACCCCATCGGGTACATTTACAATGTTTATAGGCATTTTTAAAACGCCTTCTGTAAACTTCTCAACATGGGCTTGAATGGTCACTGTTTTATCAGAAAACTTCAAACCTTTATTTTTTTGAGGTATTTTCAATGCCACTATTTTATTGATGTTCGCTTTTACTTCATTTAATTTTAATGCTTCGGTTTCAATATGCTTAACTTTTGAAACCAATTCTTTCGCTCCAATAACAACAACAGAATCTGGCGAGGGCTTTATGGCATCAAAAACATCAAACCCGGGACTGAACTTAATTTCTGAATTCAGAATGACGGGGACTTTTTTGACCATATTCACATCATACCTGAATATTAAGGTGTCTGGCATAATATTCAAAACCTCTTCTTGTTTGCCAAATTGGGTGTTCTTTAGATAGGCTTTTGATTTTCCCCAAATGAACTTGGATGGTGTTTTACTGACTTCTTCAGCAAAATCAATGGAAACAACAGGTTTCTTTAAATAATATTTAAGCCACCCAAAACCGTGTGTTTTTAAAGTAATGTGCAATGTGGTGTTGGAGTCGTTTAAAATAACCGCTTCTGGTGGTACATTTACTTTTTTTATATTGAAAACAACCGTATTTGTGTACTGTTTAGAAAGCTTTGTAAAAATCAGAATAGTAAATGACAGCAACAAAAACACCAAAAACACATTGATTTTTCTGTTTTTGAAACCAGCTATTATTTTAGATTTTAATGTTTTTATCATTTTTATTTGAAAAATAATTTAGGAAAATGGTCTTCTGGTACTTTATTGAAAACCCCAACAGCTATCGTGGATTTTAAAAACCCATAACCATAGCCAACAAATTGAATGCCAATAGCAAATAACGATAATAGTGCTACCAATACATTTTTGGTTGAAAACAACGCCAACAAAAAAGCGATTGAAAAATACAGTATATAAAGCATTAACAACACCTTAAAATTAAACAAAAACAAACCAAATGCCATGATAAACCCCAAACAAAATAAGGTTGGAAACCAATACGTAACCTTTTTGGTTTCTGGGTGCCATTTGTTCAATATAGGGCGAACGAGTCCGAATTTATGGACTTGCGTATAAAATTTCGACCATGAAATACGGCGCTTATGATATACAAACGCTTCTGGAATCAATTTAATACTGAAACCCAAATATTTTAAACGAATGGATAAATCGGGGTCTTCACCCGGATGAATCACACCAAACCCTTTGGATGCTAAAAAAGCATCTTTGGAAATGCCCATATTAAAACTTCTGGGCTGAAATTCATCCACACTTTTTTTATTCCCACGGATACCGCCTGTGCTTATAAAAGACGTCATTGCAAAATTAATGGCTTTTTGGATATTTGAAAAAGACCCATGCGCTGCATCAGGGCCGCCAAAACAATCTACATATTGGGTATGTAAACTTTTTATAACTTCTTCTAAGTAATTATTAGGAAGAATACAATCGCTATCCAAAATGATAAAATAATTGCCCGAAGCTTTTAGCATGCCATAATTTCTGGAATCTCCCGGACCCGAGTTGGGCTTGAAGTAATAGGAAATATTTAGTTTAGATTTCAATTGCTCTACAATCTCTTTAGAAGAAATAGTTGAACCATCTTCAACAATCACAATTTCATAAGGCATATCGGTCTTCAAAGCTTCAAAACTCTGTAAAAGTTCTTGAACTTCGTCGGGGCGATTATATACTGGGATTATGAATGAAAATTGTAATTGCATAACACAAATGTAACAAAAAAGCCACCGTTTTATGGGTGGCTATATTTTAAAATTTAATTAATTCTGTCAGGGTTTAAAACCCTCTCAAGGATTTGTTTATTCTTCGTTCATAAACGTACTCATCACGGCATCGCTCACGCCCATATTGCTAAAACCACCATCATGGAACAGGTTTTGCAAGGTCACACGTTTGGTCAGAT
>CAXBNH010000206.1:0-5666 GCA_963976905.1 uncultured Algibacter sp. | reverse complement strand
TAAAAACTTTTGGAATCATAAATTTTTTAAATTCTAATTAAACAATGGTCGTTGTGTTGTTGTGTGTAGTTGTTGTGTGATGACCAATGAAAAACTATAATTAGCTTCTTCAATGCGTATTTATACTCCACGCCAAGAGTTATATTTAAAACAAAAAAGAGGCTGTTAAGCCTCTTTTTATTATTTTCTTAATCCTAATTCTTTTACTATGGCACGGTATCTCAAGATATCTTTCTTAGTTAAGTAATCTAGTAAAGCACGACGCTTTCCTACTAATTTTACTAATGAACGCTCTGTATTATAATCTTTACAATTCTTTTTTAAGTGCTCTGTTAAGTGATTGATTCTGTGCGTGAATAACGCGATTTGCCCTTCTGCTGAACCCGTATCGTTCTTGTCTTTACCGTGTTTTGCGAAGATGTCTTCTTTTGCTAAATACATGCTAATATTATTGTAAATGATTTTTATGTACACGAAAGCCTTTCTTTCGAGCGGCAAATATAACATTTTTTTGTATTTATGTCGTTTTTTTTTGTAACTTTTCATACTGTTTTAATAGCGCAGAATTTTTTATCGTTTTAGTAACTCTCAAAGAACTAACAACTTAATGATTTACACGCATGGAAACGCTATTCCCAAAAAACAATTTTCCGGATACTTATGATTCATTGGAAAAAATTTTCAACAACACCTATAATGGCATCGCTATTTTAACCATAGATGGCGATTGGATAAAAGTAAACGACAGTATTTGCGAATTATTCGGATATACTAGACACGAGTTGTTCAATATGAATATTGAAAACATTATTTTCAGGGATGATTTAGGGGTTCATGAAAGCAAGTACGATAAATTGATGCAAGGGAAAATCAGCCGGTATCGAGTTCAGCAACGTTACTTTCATAAAGATGGGTCTATCATTTGGGTACTGATATCCGTATCCTTAATCTGTAATGTTGATGGTAAACCCAATAATATGATTTGGCAATTTTCTGACATTACAGGCCGTAAAAGAATTCAAGATAAACTTAAAACAACCTTAAATATTGTAAGAGACCAAAATGAAAGGCTGAGTGCTTTTGCCAGTATTATAACCCATAATTTGCGTTCACATTCTGGAAATCTGTCAACACTTACTGGTTTTTTGGAAGATGATTATGCTTGGTTACATAAAAACGAAAATTTTGATATGTTGAAAAAAGCCGTTGGAAATTTGGAGGAAACGGTATCCCATTTAACTGAAATTGCCAAAATCAAAGAGATAGCAGCTCATGAAATTCAAGTGCTAAACCTTTATGATTATGTTGAAAAAGCCATTTATACCATTACTGCCATTGCCAAAAACACCCAAACAACTATTGTAAATTACATAGATGAAGATTTATGCGTAAAAGGCATTCCTGCTTATTTAGATAGTATTATTTTAAATTTTTTAACCAATGCCATAAAATACAGATCAGATAAAAGATTACCAAAAATAAGATTAACCGCCTCATTAGAAAATGGTTATGTTGTTTTTAAAATAGTTGATAACGGTTTGGGCATTGATATGGAAAAATACGGTGATAGACTTTTTCAAATGTACAACACATTTCACACAAATAAAGATGCCATAGGCTTAGGATTGTTTATTACCAAAAACCACATTGAATCTTTGGGAGGTAAGATATTAGTAAACAGTCAAGTAGATGTTGGTAGCGAATTTTCCATTTACTTAAAGTGTGCTTAATTAAACCTATTTGCTTTTTCTTATAAAAATTAATTCACTCATTCCTTTCATTACATATTTGTTTTTGTAAAGTTTTTACTATATTAACGTAATAATTTTTTGGTTTTTATGGAAAGAATAATTGCAGATGCCCTCGACTCAAACCTGCTCCCTGATATTTTTAACCATGCCTATCATGGTATTGCCATAGTAGGCCTGGATGGCAAATGGCTTTTGGTAAGCAACAGTTTGTGTGACACACTTGGTTATTCAGAAAAAGAACTTTTAAAACTTAGCTTTCAAGATATTACACATAAAGAAGATCTGAATATTGATTTAATGCAACTAAAAGCCCTTTTAAAAAATGAGATTCAGAACTATAAAATGCAAAAGCGCTATTTTAAAAAAGATGGCAATATCGTTTGGGCACAATTATCAGTATCATTAGTTAAGAATAAAAACAGTGACCCTAAATATTTTATTGCTCAAGTACAGGATATAACAGAACAAAAAGATGAAGAAAGGGAAAAAGAAATAATAGCTAAAGTTGTAAAAGAACAAAATGAAAGACTTTTAAATTTTTCAAGAATCATAACCCATAATTTAAAAACACACGCAGGCAACTTAATGGCTTTAACAGATTTTGTGGAGGATGAAATTAATGAAATCAAAACCAATGACAGCTTTTTGGTTTTGAAACAAGCCATAGGCAATTTACAGGATACTGTTGGGCATTTAACAGAAATAGCAAAATTTTCCAGACATGATAAAGCAGAGCTAAAAGTGGTTAATCTTCACGACTTTACAGTTAAAGCGATTTATAATGTCAGGTCTTTGGCAAAAAACAGCCATTGTATTATAGAGAATACCATAGACAAAACGTTAATGGTATTCGCAATTGAAGCTTATTTAGATAGTATTTTACTTAATTTATTGACAAATGCCATTAAGTATAAAGCAGAAAACCGAGAGTGCCATATCACTATTGGTTCTAAATTAGAAGATGATTATGTGGTTTTAAGCATTAAGGACAAAGGTTTGGGAATAGATTTGGAAAAGCATGGCAATAAAATATTTTCACTTTACCAAACATTTCATAAAAACAAAGACTCCAGAGGCGTAGGCTTATTCATTACCAAAAACCAAATAGAATCTCTTGGCGGAAAAATAGAAGTAAAAAGCAAAGTAGATGTTGGCTCGGAATTTTTAGTATACTTAAAGCACCCTAAAACAGAATAACCCAAAACAAAAAATCATTTTAATAGAGAACAAAATTAAGCTCTCAAGGGTTTATTTGTAATTAAATCTATATATTGATTTACTTTATTCTTAAGATCTTTTCGCATGGTAATAAAATCTAAAAAACCATGTTCCAGCAAGAATTCAGCGGTTTGAAAGCCTTCTGGCAATTCTTTTCCAGTAGTATCTCTTACAATACGAGGGCCTGCAAAACCAATTAATGCGCCCGGTTCACTAATATTAATATCACCCAACATAGCAAATGATGCGGTTGTACCACCCGTTGTAGGGTCGGTACATAAAGAGATATAAGGAATGCCAGCATCTGCCAATTGCGCTAATTTTACAGAGGTTTTTGCCAATTGCATTAAAGATAGCGCAGCTTCCATCATACGGGCCCCTCCAGATTTAGAGATAACCATTAATGGAATTTTTTTTGTTAAAGCATAATCTGCTGCTCGAGCAATTTTTTCACCTACAACGCTACCCATAGACCCACCTATAAAAGCAAAATCCATACAGGCAACCACCAATTCTTTCCCTTTGGATTTTCCAACGGCCGTTCTAACAGCATCTTTCAAATTGGTTTTGGCCTGTGCTGCTTTTAAGCGTTCTGGATATTTTTTAGTATCGACAAACTTTAACGGGTCTTTAGATTCCAGATTGGCATCCAATTCTTTGAATTTATTATCGTCAAAAAGTATTTCAAAATATTCTTTACTACCAATTCTAACGTGATAACCGTCTTCTGGACTTACGTAAAAGTTTTTTTCCAGTTCTTCTGCATCAACAATCTTACCGGTTGGAGATTTGTACCAGAGCCCCTTGGGTGTGTCTTTTTTCTCTTCGGTAGTGGTTGTTATTCCTTTTGTTTTTCTTTTAAACCAAGACATATGATTTACGTTTTTAGGATTGTGATTTTAATTCAATTTTAAAATCGTTGCTTTTGGTTAGTTTGCGTTTGCAAATGTAAAACATATAAAATTACTATTTTTATTATTCAAACTCAAAATTTGCCACAGCTATCTGTTAAAACCTTATTTTTTGAAACTAAAAATCCCATTTAAACTTAATCAAGAAAAGGTTTAAATGGGATTTTGGCAATATATTCAATCTATTATAATGTGTTCACATTATTTAAATCTTCAAAAGCTTTTTTCAAACGGGCTACAAAGGTTTTTTCACCTTCGCGCAACCAAACTCTTGGGTCATAATATTTTTTGTTTGGCACATCGCTACCTTCAGGATTACCTATTTGTCCTTTTAAGTATTCAGATTTACCGTCCATATAGTTACGGATACCTTCCATAAAAGCATATTGCAAATCGGTGTCTATATTCATTTTGATAACGCCGTAGCTAATACCTTCCCTGATTTCTTCAACCGTTGAACCTGAGCCACCGTGGAATACAAAATCAATATGATTATGTTCTACACCATATTTTTTCGAGATAAAATCTTGAGAGTTTTTTAAGATTTTTGGTGTCAATTTTACGTTTCCTGGCTTGTAAACACCGTGTACGTTTCCAAATGCTGCTGCAATGGTAAACTGCGGACTTACTTTACTCAATTCTTCATAAGCGTAAGCCACTTCTTCTGGTTGTGTGTATAATTTTGAATCATCAACATCGCTGTTATCTACACCATCTTCTTCACCACCTGTAATACCTAATTCAATTTCCAAAGTCATGCCCATTTTAGACATTCTTTCTAAATACGTTTTACAGATTTCGATATTTTCTTCAATAGGCTCTTCAGAAAGATCGATCATGTGCGAACTGAAAAGAGATTTTCCAGTTTCTTTAAAGTGAACTTCACTAGCATCTAATAAACCGTCAATCCAAGGCAATAGTTTTTTTGCACAATGGTCTGTATGTAAAATTACTGGAACACCATAAGCCTCTGCCAAAATGTGTACGTGTTTTGCTCCTGCTACAGCACCTGCAATAGCTGCTTTTTGCCCATCATTGTTTAAGCCTTTACCTGCATTGAATTGCGCCCCACCGTTAGAAAATTGAATAATAACTGGAGCATTCAAATCTCTAGCAGTTTCCAAAACCCCATTGATAGTATCTGAACCTATAACGTTTACAGCTGGAAGTGCGTAATTATTAGCTTTTGCATGGTTGAAAATAGCTTGAACCTCTTTTCCAGTAGCTACACCTGGTTTTATATTGTGTCCCATTTTTTTGAAAATATTAATTATAAATTATTAAAAACCAAAAGTAATGATTTTTTAAATAAATTACTGAGTTTTTGTGAATTGAAACCATTAAAAACCTACTAAAACGTTATAGTTTTTTATAGGAAAACCTAGGCTAAAAAGGATAATTGATACCAATATTGTACACAGCGTTAGTAAAATTATAATCATTGAACCAACGGTTTTGGTCTTGATAAGAAGGATCGTAGGTTTTAAAACCAACATCAAAACGGAAAATAAAGAAACTAAAATCATACCGAAAACCAAAACCAGAACCGAGAGCAATATCTTTTAAAGAACTTAAACCATCAAAAGTTGCAGCGCCAGTTTCGGTATTGTCTAATACGTTCCAAATATTTCCGGCATCCATAAAAATAGCGCCGTTTAAACTTCCAAATAAATTAAAACGTTGTTCTAGGTTTAATGCTAATTTTAAATTGGCTTCATTAAATTCATTGGTAGTGATGGAACTACCTGGCCCAAGACTGTAAGGAATCCAACCACGGTTATCGTTG
>CAXBNH010000205.1:0-5714 GCA_963976905.1 uncultured Algibacter sp. | reverse complement strand
TAAAGTTAATAAATTCGAATTTATAACTGTCCTATTTTTAGGGAAGCCTACAAATCCAGCCATAATCTAACCAGTTGCTGAAATCGTTAAAAATTAGTTGAGTACTCCCCAAAAGCAACCAAGCCATTCCTATTATCAGATTTATTTTTAACTTTTTATTCGTGTATCTTATTTTCATTTCTTTAAAGGGTTTTTAAATTAAAAATAAACACAACTTACGGGGATCAAAGCATCTTCAACGTATTCAACTCCTGCTCTGTCAAATGTTTCCAGCTACCACGTGGAATGTCCTTTTTGGTCAAATGTCCAATGGCCACACAGTCCAGACTAACCACTTCGTATTTTAAATAATCAAAAATAGTCCGGATGATGGTATTGCCAGTATTCTTGATTTTTAGGCCAACTTCTTTTTTTGATGCGCCGTCAATATAGCTTATTTCTTCAACGGCAATCAATTTGCCTTCTACTTTAAACCCTGCTTGAATCTTTTTTAAATCTTCAAGTTTTAGGTTTTTATCCAGTTCTATATGGAATAAACGCGGCACGCCATGTTTGGAGTTTGTGAATTTATCTGCAATGGTGTCATCATTGGTAAATAATAGCAAACCTTTGGAATTGCGGCCCAAACGCCCAATGGGCTTAATTCTGGAAGTGGTGGCATTGGCAACCAAATCCATCACGGTTCTGCCTTTGCCTTCGCTGGTTGTAGTGGCAAACCCTTTGGGTTTATTGAGCAATACGTAGGCTTTTTTCTCTGGGTTTATGCGTGCACCATCATAGCGTACATCGTCACCAGGTTTTACTTTATATCCCATTTCTGTAACTACTTTGCCGTTTACAGACACTAAACCTGTGGCTATATGCACATCGGCTTCCCTTCTGGAACATATGCCAGAATTGGCTATGTATTTATTCAACCGAATCTCGTCGGGGTTTGATTTTTTAGGCGAAGTAGTTTTTGTAGTAGCAGAAGGCTTTGTAGTGCCACCTTGTTTTTTTATTGGCGCATTACCTCTGGAGTAACTCGTATATCGTTTGTTTCCACTTCCTCTACCTGATACTTTTCCATTACCGTTACTACCTTGTTTCCTGCTCATGATTTCATTAATTTTTTACAAAGATACTTTATATAAATACGATTTACGATTTTAGAATTACGATTTAAATCAAATTCTATTTAAAACCACACTTACCTTGATCAATACAATGGAAAACACACCTGCCACAATCATAAATTTTAAAATATTATGAAGTATTAAATAGTGCATTTTGGTTTTTGATTTCCATAGCAACAAAATAAAAAAAGCCAACAACAGTACACCAAGATAAAAGTAGATGTACATGTAACCAATCTCAAAACGGTATAAAAGCAAATAGGAGGGGATTAATGTCAATATTGCTAAAATAGTCAGCATGATTTTTGATGCTTTTTCGCCATAAACAATGGGAATGGTGTGGTAATTTTGAGCCAAATCGCCTTTTATGTTTTCTAAATCTTTAGTGAGTTCTCGCATGGAAATCATCAAAAACAAGAAAATGGCGTGTACAAAAATGACCGTTTCAAAATTCTTATAATACATGAAAATGGCAAAAAACGGTGTAATGGTCAAAATAGCTGAAGTTAAATTGCCAATAAAGGGGAGTTTTTTCAATTTATGAGAATAAAACCAAATGCCAAAAATGTAAATTGAAAAGAACAGCACGGTCTTAAAAGATACGTAGCTAGCCATAACAACCGACAAAAAATTCAGCACAAAATAAAACGATAGTTTGGTGTTTTGGCTTACCAACCTATCTAATGTGGATTTTATGGGACGGTTTATCAAATCTTTTTCAGAATCGTAAAAATTATTGATGATGTAGCCACCCGCAATGGTAGCTGAAGATGCCAAAACCAGCATAAATAAATTCACATCAAAAAGTACTTCCTTTAAAGGTTTATCATGTGCCAAAATATAGATGGAAGCCAAATATTGGGCAATAACAATAATGAGGATATTATAACCGCGCACTACGGAAAACATGCTGAAAAACTTGAGTAGAATGTGTTTTTGCTTTCTGCTTAACATAGAAACGTGATTTGACAAAATCTTTTATAGACACCTCGACTGCGCTTAGTGTGACATTTCAACATATAAGAGAAGCTTTTTAGAAGTTATAAACCACTTTCAGTTTATGACCTGTAAGCGCTAGTTTTGCTTTTTCAATATCTTCGGTAAAACCAAGAATGTAACCGCCACCTCCAGAACCACAAAGTTTTAAATAATAGGCGTTGGTATCCAGGCCATTTTTCCAAAGCTCATGGAATTGTTGCGGAATCATGGGCTTAAAATGGTTCAAAACCACTTTAGATAAACTTTTGGTGTTTTTAAATAACGATTTTACATCGCCTTTTAAAAAGTCGTCCACACAAGCATCTGTATGCTTTATAAATTGATTTTTTAGCATATTTCTGAAGCCAGCTTTTTTCATGTTTTCCATAAAAATACTGACCATGGGAGCGGTTTCGCCAATAATGCCGCTATCCAACAAAAACACGGCACCTTTACCATCGGTCTGTTGTGCTGGAATGCCCGTAGCTTCAATATTGTCTTTCGAATTTATAAGAATAGGGATACTCAAATAGCTGTTCAAAGGGTCTAATCCAGAAGATTTTCCATGGAAAAACGATTCCATTTCAGAGAAAATAGCTTTCAATTTCAGTAGTTTCTCCCTTGTTAAATTTTCTAAAACCGTAATTTTATCAAAAGCATATTTATCATAAATAGCAGCCACCAAAGCACCGCTACTTCCTACGCCGTAACCTTGCGGAATGGAGGAGTCAAAATACATGCCAGCGTTTATGTGCTCATTTAATAAATCAATATCAAAAGTGACCAATTCTGGAGAAATATTTTGCAGATAACCCACAAAGCGTTTCAGACTTTCGTTGGATTTGATAGCTATTTCTGAAGGGTTTTTATCGGTTTTTAAAGCGCCGTTATAGAAATTATATGGAATAGAAAGTCCTTTGGAGTCTTTGATGATTCCGTATTCCCCGAAGAGCAATATTTTTGAATAAAACAAAGGGCCTTTCATAAGTTACTTTTGATTTTGTCAAGCAAAATTACAATTGTTTTGCACCAAAACCAATTTTATCGTTAATATACTCATCTTTTTGACAATGTGCAACTAATTCATTTTTAATGAATTCGAACACTTGCGCCGTTTCTTTTTCTGGATACAATACATGTACATTAGCTCCGGCATCTAAAGTAAAGCAAACATTAGAACCTGTTTTTTTACGGAATGCCCAGATTTTATTGATGATTTCCAAAGTATTGGGCTTCATTAAAATAAAATACGGCATGCTGGTCATCATCATGCTGTGCAGCGTTAATGCTTCACTTTCTACCAAGGCAATAAACCCTTCAAAATCGCCATTCTTTAAAATAGTTGTTAAGCTGGAAAGATTTTGATTTGCTTGTTTAAAACGCTCTTTGGCAAAGGGATGGTTGTGCATTAAATTATGCCCAAGGCTACTGCTTACCTGTTTTTCGCCTTTGTCAACCAATAAAATAGTGTCGTTATAATTTTTGAAATTTTCATGGACTTCATACGGAAATTTAACTCCAAATAAGTCAGAACTGTCATTAATTTCTGCGTGTTTGCCCCAAACAATCAAATCGCCTTCCAGACTTCTGCATGCGCTTCCGGAGCCGAGTCTGGCTAAAAATGAGGCTTTTTGCATGAAAAATGGTTCATTATATGAAGCTTCACCTGCGCTCAGGCTGACATCAGAATTGATTAATTCTTTTTCAACACTCACCAAACACAAGGCCAAAGCACTCATACCACTTGCAGATGACGCAATGCCAGAACTATGCGGGAAGGTATTGGAGGTTTCTATTTTGAAATGATAATTTTTTAAGAATGGTAAATAGATTTCAATACGCTTAAAAAAAGTTTCGATTTTTGGCTTAAAAGCATCTTTCTTTTCGCCATCTAAAAATACTTCAAAAGAGAAACTGTTGTTATTTTCTTTTTTAGAAAAACTTAGGGTGGTTGTGGTTTTGCAATTATTTAAAGTAAAACTGATAGATGGGTTTTCAGGAATTTGACCTTTCTTTTTTCCCCAATATTTCACTAATGCAATATTACTTGGAGAAGACCATGTAAAACTTCCGTTTTCAATAGATTTTGTATATCCCCGATAGCTATCGGGATTAGGAATGAAATCTTGCTCTGTCATTTCTTAGTTTTCAGCACACAAAGATAACAACTTTATCATGGTTTTATAATTTCTTGTGGTAGCAGTCACTTTTAATTTTCGTTCAAAAAAATTGTTGTTGCATTTGGCTTTTCCATAGCCCATGGATGAATAAAAATAAACGCAAGTTTCGGTAATATGGAATGTTTCGTTTGGGTAGTTTACTTTTGAAGTTGAATCAATCAATTCAATTTTAGGAATTGAATGCAATAATGTAAAATAACTGTTTTCTTTTTTTGCTTCGGAAAAGGGACAATGATCAAGTATATTTTGGATTTCTTTTGAAGTCTTAACCAAAATGGGCACCTCAAAACCAAAATAATTCGCAATCGCTTTTTGAATAATGTCTTCTAATTTATTTTTACTTTCTTCGGAAGATTGAAATACCACATTGCCGCTTTGGATATAGGTTTGAACGTTTTCTAAACCCAATTTTGAAAGCAAATCGCGTAATTCTACCATGGGGACTTTCTTTTGTCCGCTGACGTTTATACCTCTTAGTAGTGCGATATATGTCTTCATTTAGTTTAAAATATGTTGCGCCGCAATATAAGCTCCAGTCCAAGCATTTTGAAAATTAAAACCACCTGTAACCGCATCAATATTCAGGACTTCGCCAGCAAAATAAAGATTCTTTTGCAGTTTGCTTTCAAAGGTTTTAAAATTGATTTCTTTAAGATTAACACCTCCAGCCGTTACAAATTCTTCTTTAAAGGTACTTTTGCCATCAACTTTAAAAATGGCGGCCGTCAATTGATTTGATAAATTTTCCAGTTGCTGTTTGTTTAAATCGGCCCAGCGGATTTCGGCATCCATATCGGAGGTTAAAACCAATTTTTGCCAGAGGCGTTTTGGTAAATCAAATGAAGCTGATTTGAACACCGTTTTTTTAGCTAAATCGTGTTTCAAAATTTTTAAAGTTTCCATACAATCTTCAGACGTTTTTCTTATAAAATTAATTTCAATTTGAAATTTATAATGGCGTTTTGCGAGTTCCAAAGCCCCAAAAGCCGAGAGTTTTAAAATGGATGGCGCACTCATGCCCCAATGGGTTATAAGCAAAGGGCCTGCGCTCCATAAATCTGAGTTTACAATTTTTATTTCCACATCTTGCGCCACTACGCCCGGAATATCTTTGAGGCGTTCGTCAGTAATATTAAAAGTAAAAAGTGAAGGTACGGGTTGGGAAATGGTATGCCCTAAGCTTTCCAATAATTTCCATATTTTCGGATTGCTTCCTGTGGCAACCAATAATTTTTCAGAAGAAAATGCGCCTTGAGTTGTTCCAATATGAAATATTTGATTGTTTTTATCAATGGATTTTACTGAATGGTTCATTAAAATTTCAATGCCAAATTTTTCAGCTTCATTTAAAAAACAATCAATAATGGTTTGCGAGGAATCGGTTATGGGAAACATTCTGCCATCGTCTTCAATTTTTAAAGCGACGCCCCGTTTTTCGAAC
>CAXBNH010000204.1:0-5755 GCA_963976905.1 uncultured Algibacter sp. | reverse complement strand
ACAATCGCAGCATGATTACTATTGGGGGCTAATCTTAGTTTTTAAGAAGTTCCAAAAAACCACTACCCTATTACAAATCAACAACTTAATTTTTTCAAAAAAAATAAATTCAATTTTAATTAGGACAAATTTGTCTTTTATTAATTTGTGACTTATTTTTGCATTATAAAAAATGGATGAATTATGATTTTAAATAGGACAAAATTATCCCATTTTTAATAAAATATAGAATGATTTATAGCGTAAACATCATAACGACCAATAACAAGCACATTGAAATTCCTTTTAAAGGATTTCAATACCCCAACCTTATGGAATTGATTGTGGACACCTATTATGAAGCTATTGGCGAATGTTTAGGCAGGGGTTTGTGTGGCACTTGTCATGTAAAATTGCAATCGGGTTCCGTAAACGACACCATAGAACCCGTTGAAAAAGAAACACTAAAAAACCTTTCAAATGCTGATACAACCAGCCGTTTGGCCTGTCAAATCATACTAGATGAAAAAATTAACAATATGACTTTTAAAATAATAACTGATAATATAATAAACCCTTAAAACTATGAATACTGAATCGCTGGTAGATGATTTAAACTACCAAGAAAACAAACCCGCCGTTACCGTTTTACTAAAAACGAAAACATCCAAAGAAATCAGGATTGCCATGAAACAAGGCCAAAACATGAAAGAACATAAAGCGCCCTACCCCATCGTTATCGAGCTGTTTGAAGGCAGCATTGATTTTGGTGTTGAAGGTAAAAAACAAATTTTGAAAAAAGGCGATTTAATTGCTTTAGATGAAAACGTGCCGCATGATTTAACTGCTGTTTCAGATGCTGTCATCCGTTTATCGCTTTCAAATTATGATAGTGTAGAGCGTGTCAACAACGTCACTAATTAAAATTAAAACCTACAAAAAGAACATTCCCATGAAAAAAATATGGATTACATTTATAAGTGTGGTGGTGGTATCGTTTATCGTACTCATCTGGATCGGCACCGAAGTCTATCAAACACAACCCCCAATTCCCGAAACGGTTATTGTTAAAGAAACCAATGTGGTTTTATACACCAAAGAAGATATCCAAACCGGACAAAACGTTTGGGAATCTATTGGCGGGATGGAAGTCGGTTCTATTTGGGGACACGGCAGTTACGTAGCACCCGATTGGACCGCAGATTGGATACATAAAGAAGCTGTTTTTATGCTGGAAGCTTGGGCGCAAAAAGATTTCAATACTAAATATGAAGATTTGGATGTTGAAAAACAAGCGGCCCTCAAAGCCCGTTTGATTCAAGATATCAAAACGAATACCTTTAATGAAACGGATAAATCCATTACCATTTCCGAAAGTAGATTGGCCGCCATTAATGAAAACATCAAGCATTATACGTCTATTTTTTCCGAAGGAAAAGAGGAATATGCCATACCCAAAGGTGCTTTAACCGATGCTAAAAAATTAGAGCAATTGAACGCTTTTTTATTCTGGACCTCGTGGGCAGCAAGCACCAACCGGGTTAGAGAAGATTATACCTACACTTCCAATTGGCCTCACGAACCGCTAATTGACAACACCATTACCAAAGGCTCTTTGGTTTGGTCTGGCCTATCGGTTGTACTTCTGCTATTGTTTATCGGTATTTTGACCTACTATTATTTGGTTAACCATGAAAAAGGCGAAATTTTAGATAAACCAGAAACAGACCCTTTAACCAACCTAAAATTATTCCCATCGCAGAAAACCATTTTAAAATATTTTATCGTCATATCCTTACTCATTGCTTTACAAGTTATTTTAGGAGCTGTAACGGTGCATTATACCGTAGAAGGTCAGGCTTTTTTTGGTTTTGATTTATCAAAATACCTACCCTATTCCATTACCAGAACGTGGCACACGCAATTGGCCGTATTTTGGATTGCTGCCACATGGTTGGCAACAGGCTTATTTTTAGCCCCCATGATTTCTGGTAAAGAAATGAAGTACCAACGTTTTGGCATCAACTTTTTGTTTTTTGCGCTATTAGTAATCGTTTTAGGTTCCATGTTTGGAGAATGGTTGGGTGTACATCAGTTTTTAGATTTAACGACTAATTTCTTCTTTGGCCACCAAGGGTATGAATACATGGATTTAGGGCGTTTTTGGCAAATATTCCTCGGCATTGGCTTGGTACTTTGGGTAGTTATGGTAAGCCGTCACATTCTGTATGCCATCCGTAAAAACGATGCTTCAAAACACTTATTGATTATTCTGTTAATCTCCGTGATGGCGATTGGGATGTTCTTTTTCTCTGGCTTAATGTATGGCGAAAACAGTAGCTTGCCCGTTATCAATTATTGGAGATGGTGGTTGGTACACCTTTGGGTTGAAGGGTTCTTTGAAGTATTTGCCACCGTTGTAATTGCCTATATATTTTCACAGATGAAAATTATATCAGCCAAAACTGCTGGACGTGTTTCTATTGCTTCGGCTTCTATATTTTTGGCAGGCGGTATTATTGGAACGCTTCACCATTTATACTATTCGGGAACGCCTGTGCAAGCCATCGCCTTGGGCGCTACCTTTAGTGCGTTGGAGGTAGTCCCGTTAACGTTGATGGGCTTCGAGATTAGAGAAAACTGGAACAAAAATACAAATGGCCTATCTTTTTCTTTATTGCTGTGGCCTTTTGGAACTTTGTGGGTGCTGGCGTGTTCGGGTTCTTAATCAATCCGCCTATTGCTTTATATTATATCCAAGGTTTAAATACCACGGCAGTACACGCACACACCGCTTTATTTGGCGTATATGGACTATTGGGCATGGGCTTTATTTTAATCTGTTTGCGGTTTTATTCCAACAGAGCTTGGGAAAGCAAAAAACTAAAACGTGCCTTTTGGTTTTTGAACATTGGTTTGGTTGCCATGGTGGTTTTGAGCTTATTGCCCATCGGGATTATTCAAGCTTACACCTCTATAACAAATGGCTATTCCTATGCCAGAGATACAGAATTGCTATATTCCCCAACCCTGCAAACCCTTAAGTGGCTGCGCATGATTGGCGATGTGATATTTTCGGTAGGTATTTTCTATTTCTGCTGGTTTGCCATTGATGAAACCATTTATAATTTCAAAAGAAAACATGTGAATGGGTAATTAAGAAACAAAATTTAATTTATTTTTAAAATCAGCATCCTACAAACAGAAAATGTTTTTATGGTGCTGATTTTTTTCTTTTAAAAATGGTTAATCGTGTCGAAACGATGCAAGATTGAAGCCCGTATTAGGCTTTACACTCTAAATTATGTAATTTCTACTAGGGTCGAAATGACTAAACGACTGGTCAAGTTGAACATTCTTAAAAATCACATCACATGTTTGAGATATGCAGCAATATCTTTATAAATCCACGTTTTAAAGCATAAAAACTACTTAACCAACACCTTCTTCTCAAAACTACTTTTTGGAGCTTCACATATAGAGCATTCGTAGGTTTCGGGAAGTGATTTAAAAGCCGTATTCGGAGCAATATTTTGAGTAATGTCGCCATAAACCTCATTGTAAATGGTCAAGCATTCTTGGCATTGATATACGTTTTCCTCTACTTTTTCCTTAACGGTTTCAGATGTTCTGTCTGCTTCCTTTTCTGTGCCCAACTGCTCAAAATATAGTTTACTCAATTCCATGAGCAACCCAGACAATTCAGCTTTATCAACGGCTTGAACGTGCATGATATACTGTCTGGTATTGGGGTCGAAATTTTTAGCGTACAATAAATTATAAGTATCGCGAAGTTCTATGTTTTCCAAACCTTTTATAGGTTCGTTTTTTTCTATAACGATGGATGTGAAATAATGTTCTGGCACAGATGATTCCGTAATCCCGAAAGTCAATCCGTATGTGCTGATATCATTTTTATCGAAATTGGAGACCAAATACTTTTTAAGTTTTAAGGCCTCTTTGTTGCCAACGGGCAAATGCCAATTGAGCTCCAACATAGAGTGGCGCACATTGATACCAAACTTGCCCAAAAACTTTTCCCATTGCAGTTTTGCAGCTACTGGAATTCCTTTTACAATAAAAGATTTCCATGGGGTTATGGATATTTTCCCGATTTTATTTTCGGCACACAATTCGCACATGGCCTTTAGAAAATCGACATCGTATTTATTATTCCTCCAATACAGTCCCAGCCAGTATTTATCACCAATACGGTTCATGCCTTCATAATACGGAAATGGATAAAAAGGCACTTCCAAAGGCTTATCAACGGTACGGTTATTAGTGTCAATGGCATCGCTTACCAAATCGAAAATCATATCAACCGTTTCGGGTTCTTCCCGTAAAACACCTTCAATCGCCAATTCTATTTTGTCCAAATCCCAACTGTAAATAAGTGCTGGGTACATTTCGGCTTTGCTCCATTCTGGCAGTCTGATGTACAAATACCAATAATCTTCATGCTCAGAAGCTATAAAATTGATATGCCCCGTAAACAAAGGTACCAAACGTTGTTTGGGGTCTGTAATATTGACTTTCAATTTGGGCTGAAACCGAAATTGCTCTAAAATATATAAATAGCGGTCACTTGTCAACCATGAGGTACTGGGCATAATATCAGCAGACACGTAAGACGACACGATGTTTCCCGTACCAGCATCTTCAGCATTGATGATTTGAAGTTTATCAAACTTTTCAATAGCTTCCTGCCCTACTTGTTTTGAAAGCACCACATCTTGTCGAGACCCAAAAGAAATGGTTTCCAGGCCCAAAGTTTCTGAGGTTTCACAAATATATTTCAATTCACCAGGCGATAACACACCCCCTTTGACGATTAACCTGTTGAGATTCTTTTTCATCTGTATCTTTATATTACGCCAATACTTTGGTATTATTCAGCAATTCCCTAACTTCTGTTTTACAACTACCGCAACCCAATCCGGCTCCTGTTTTATTACAAAGTGCTGTAAAATCGTTACACCCTCCATTTATAGCTTCTTTTATATTTCCAGCACCTACTTGACTGCACGAGCACACCAATTTACCAATTACTGGTTTATCGTTGGAAGCACCACGCAGCAAGGTATTTCGTTTGTCGGACATTTCAATTTTACTCTCAATCATACTTTTGAATTCGGCAAACTCATTTTTATCGCCCATCAAAACAGCACCGACCAGCAAGTCTTCTTTTACGATACATTTTTTATAATAGCGTTTTGATATATCAGTAAAGATGATTTCTTGATAACTATCATCATTTTCAGGCACATCAATATCGCCAATACTACAAAGGTTCAAATCATTAAATTTTAAAATATTCATGAGCACAGAACCGTTGTAAGCACAACTGATATCACCTGCAAGATAGTTTGCAAGCACATTGGCCTGCTCTTCTGCAGCCGATGTAATACCGAACAATTGATTGTTGTACTCCGCTATTTCGCCCATAGCAAAAATATCAGGGTTTGATGATTGCAAATGCTGATTTACTTTAACACCACGTACACAACGTATGCCATTTTCCCTCGCTATTTCAATATTTGGAATCGTACCAATGGCATATACAATAGCATTTGCCGTAATATAACGTCCACTTTTTAATGTGATATTCAACTCGCCCGTATCTTCATCATCAAAAACGGTACTCACTTCATTGTCAAAATAGATTTGAATGCCACGCTCTTGCACATCCAATGCTAATAATTTACTGGACACAATATCCAACTGACGCTCCATAAGTCGAGAGGCACGCTGCACAATGGTAATTTTTACATTT
>CAXBNH010000203.1:0-5790 GCA_963976905.1 uncultured Algibacter sp. | reverse complement strand
ACTTCCTATTTTATCGGTTGCCATTTATAAATTAAGCAAGGAAATCCATAAGCGTAGTACCGTTGTACAACAATACCTTTCCAAATTATCCACTTTTACGCAGGAAACTTTTAGCGGCATTTCGGTTATAAAAGCATACGGTATCGAGCCAAAAACCTCCACGAATTTTGATACACTCTCTACACAAAGCAAGGAAACCCAACTTAGCTTGGTAAAGGTGCAGGCCTTCTTTTTTCCGATGATGATTTTGCTTATTGGCGCCAGCAACCTGTTGGTCATTTATATTGGCGGCAAACAATATATTAATGGCGAAATTGAAAGTTTGGGCACCATTGCAGAATTTATTATTTATGTAAACATGCTCACTTGGCCCGTTGCTACCGTGGGTTGGGTCACCTCAATTGTACAACAAGCGGAAGCATCGCAAAAACGTATCAATGAGTTTTTAAAATTAGAACCAGAGATCAGGAATACCGTGGATACCCATACCGAAATACACGGAAACATTGCGTTCGATAAGGTGTTTTTCACTTATGACGACACCAACATACAAGCATTAAAAGGTGTAAGTTTTGACATAAAACAAGGAGAAACCTTGGCTATTTTAGGAAAAACCGGCTCAGGAAAATCTACCATTTTAGATTTGATTGGAAGGCTTTATGACATTGATAAAGGTGCTATTTTAATTGATAACACCAAAATAGACCAACATAATCTGTCTGATTTAAGAAGCAGCGTTGGCTATGTGCCACAAGAGGCTTTTTTGTTTTCAGATACTATTAAGAAAAATATCAAATTCGGAAAAGAAGATGCCACGGAAGATGATGTTATTGAAGCTGCTAAAAATGCGCAGGTTCACAAAAACATTATGAAATTCAATAAAAAATACGATACTATTTTGGGTGAACGGGGCATCACGCTTTCTGGCGGACAAAAACAGCGTATTTCCATTGCGCGTGCCATTATAAAATCGCCTGAAATATTGTTGTTTGACGATTGTTTATCTGCCGTTGATACCGAAACGGAGGAAAAAATATTAAAAAACTTAATGAAAATTACCCAAGGAAAAACCACCATTATCGTGAGCCATCGGGTATCTTCTGCCAAAAATGCCGACAAGATCATTGTGTTGGAAGATGGCAAAATTGTTCAAGAAGGTAACCATAACGCACTTATCAATGTAGATGGTTACTATAAGCAACTTTATTTAAAACAATTAAGCGAAAACGAAAGCGCCGATTAAGAGTTGTAAGAATCTTAAGCCCTGAAAATCAATACTAATCAGTTTCTATTTTTTAAATAATCAAATGAAATTAAAAGAAATTTAATATTTTGTTGGTTAATCCATGTTTTTTTTAGATTTTTGAGAATCAAAATGACAATTTTATAAATTTCAATTACGATTATGGGTACACATGACATGATGGAGAAAGAGGAAATTTTTTCAAAAGTATTAAGGGCAGGAAGGCGCACGTACTTCTTTGACGTGAGAGCCACCAAAGCTGAAGATTATTATTTAACCATTACAGAAAGTAAAAAATTCACTAATGATGATGGTTCTTTTCACTACAAAAAGCATAAAATTTATATTTATAAAGAAGATTTCACTGAATTTAAAGAAATTTTAGCAGAAATGACAGATTACATCATTGACGAAAAAGGTGATGAAGTCATCAGCGAGCGTCACCAAAAAGATTTCAAAAAAGAATATGACGATGATATTACAGCTGCTGCCAATACAACTGACACAAAATCTACCGAAAATTTTACGGACATAGATTTTGATGATATTTAAACTAGACTAAAAACAACCACCTGTAAAAAAGCCGTTGACCTTCAAGTTTAACGGCTTTTTTCATGATACGATGCTTCCATTGTCAACCTTGTTTTCTGGGTTTAACAATGTGACATCTTTACCGTTCACAGCCCCGACGACCAAACATTCACTCATAAATTTGGCAATCTGCTTTTTAGGGAAATTAACAACCGCCACAATTTGCCTTTGCAGCAAATCTTCTTTTTTATAAAGCGATGTGATTTGAGCTGATGTTTTTTTAATTCCCAACGCACCAAAATCAATAATGAGCTGATATGCTGGATTTCTTGCTTCGGGAAAATCATGCACTTCTACAATAGTGCCCACCCGCAAATCTACTTTCGTAAAATCTTGAAAAGTTATCGTACTGTTCATTTTTCAAAAATACAATTTGTTAAATGCACTTTAAAATAGCTGATGATAAATTTGGTTTATATTTTTTTTGATAGAATAGAATCCCGAACTTTGGATAAAACTTTCAACTATGGCACGTACCTTATCAAACATGCTTCCTTTAGGAACCAAAGCCCCTCATTTTGAATTGCTAGATACCATTAGCGGCAATTCTGTAAATTTAGAAAAAGCAAAAGGCAAGCACGGAACGGTTATCATGTTTATTTGCAACCACTGCCCCTTTGTGATCCATGTGAACAGCCAATTGGTAAAGTTGGCAAATGATTATGCTAAATCTGGCATAAATTTTATTGCCATTTCTAGTAATGATGCAGATAAATACCCGCAAGACGGCCCAGAAAACATGAAAACCCATGCCAAAAACGAAAATTACCCATTCCCCTATTTATACGATAAAACGCAGGAAGTAGCCAAAGCTTATGATGCTGCCTGCACGCCTGACCTGTATGTTTTTGACAAGACTTTGAAATTAACCTATCGCGGCCAATTGGATGATTCCAGGCCCGGAAACGGATTGCCCGTAACTGGAACGGATTTAAGGCAGGCTTTAGATTGTTTGATTGTAAACAAAGAAAACAACAAACCTCAAAAACCGAGTATTGGGTGTAATATCAAGTGGAAGGTTTAACCTAAATTCAATTGCCAAAACCCTACATCCAGCCAGGTTTCAAATTTGAAACCTACTTCTTTAAAATGTGCGACTTGCTTAAAACCGAATTTTTCGTGAAGCTTGACACTAGCTTCATTTGGCAAGGTCAATCCGCCAATGGCAACATGATAATTTTCAGCTCTTAATTGGTTTAAAAGTTCGGTGTACAATTTCGTGCCAATTTGTTTTCCTTTGGCTTCGTGGTGCAAATAAATAGTGGTTTCAACCGTATGCTTAAAGGCAGGTTTTTCGCGCCATATATTGGCATAAGCATAGCCTAAAACCTGATTGTTTTCTTCATAAACCACAAAAGGAAACCTTGATGAAATACTTTCTATTTTCTTTTTAAAATCAGCTACAGAAAACACTGTATCATCAAAAGTAACCACGGTATGCAACACATAATGATTATAGATATCTACCAACTGCTTGGCGTCTTGAGTGGTTACTTTCCTAATCATTCTTTATAACCAATTGTTTTGTTTCAACAAATTTTCAATATGGGCATAATGATGGTTGCTGTGCCAAGCGTACATGCCTACATTGTAATTTAAAAAAACTTCTTTATTCGTTTCTGGATGGATAAAACTTCTGTTAAAATAATCTTTTGGAAGGCCTTTTAGCAAATACGCCAATTTGTAGTGAGTGGCTTTGATGTGCAACAAAGACATGTCGATGGGGGCTTTGGAATCAAACATGTCCGCCCAACGGTCTTCATAATAGGCTTTTATTGTTGGTTTATCTTCTGTTAAAGCCCATTTAAAGCGCGCATAACTGTGAAGATGGCTATCGGAAATATGATGCACAACCTGCCTAATGGTCCAGCCATCTGGGCGATAAACCGTATCTAATTGAGAATCGGTTAAATCTTTAACAAGCTGTTCCAGCCTGTTTGGAAAATGTTCTAATATAGAAATCCAACTATCAATCTGTCCGTCAGAAATAGGATTGGGGCAATCAAATGTACCAATAGGGTATTTTAGTTGTTGTAGTTCTTGTGCTGTCATAACAACAAATATAAAATAATTGCTAAGCAACCTCAACATTTTTATTTTTAGCCCTATCCACAGCTTCGTATATAGAATTGAAATTTTTTATTTTACTATTGAAAAACAACGCTTCAATGAGCATATTCAATTGACCGAACTTACTATCACTTACAATATAATAGCCTCTTAATAGGTAATGGTTTTTGAAAAAAGCCAACCAATCTAATGCCACAACAGCGTAAGAATTGATGCGGTTGGAAATATAGACAATATCACGACCATCTGTGCCCAAAAAACAAGACACATCTTCAGTAATGCATTTACCGTGGTTGTTCCAACTAAAATTAACGCCTTGCTTTATTTCTGAAATCACAAAACCACTAAAAATGAACACATCCCCAAAAGGGTAATTCAATTCTTTTAATAGCTCAGCATATAGATCGGTTTGTTTTACACTTATCACGGCATGAAAGTATAGGTAAGGAATCATACTTTTAAAAATATTCGACAAAGCCTATAATTATTAGTCATTCGGTTTAAAAAGGTTCAAAAAAAAAGCTGTCTTAAAAAAGACAGCCTTTAAAACAAACAAGTACTAAAAAGAAATACTTCTTCTTTTGTTTATATGAGATGCTTCGATTACGCTCAGCATAAGCGATTCACAAACTTTTTTTAAAAAAAAGTTGTTATCTGCTTATTTCACATTCATCAATTCCACATCAAAAACCAAAGTAGCATCTGGCGGAATAACGCCTCCAGCACCTCTGCTACCGTAACCCAAATGACTTGGGATAACAAAACGTGCTTTATCGCCCACTTTTAATAATTGAATACCTTCATCCCATCCAGAAATTACCTGCCCCATTCCCAACGGAAAATCTATAGGCTGGTTACGTTTGTATGAAGAATCAAATACCGTTCCGTCAGCCAACTGACCTTTATAATGTACCGAAACCGTTTTTCCTTTTTCGGCTTTTGTACCGTTGCCTTCTTGAATGATTTGGTAGCGCAAACCGCTCTCCGTTCTCTTGAAACCTGTTGCTATTTTATCCAATTCCGCATCAGCGGCAGCTTTAGCTTCTGCCATTTTTTTTTCTCTGGAACCTTCAAAAGCCCTAAATGCTTCAACGGCATTAAAGGCTTCAGCATCTGCGCCTACTCTAACAATTTCTAAACTCTCAATTTTATCGCCTTGGGCAATGGCATCTACAACATCTTGACCGGATTGCACTTTACCGAAAACCGTATGTTTGTTATCCAACCAAGAAGTTTCTATGTGTGTGATAAAAAACTGGCTGCCGTTAGTGCCTGGGCCAGCATTTGCCATAGACAATACACCGGGGCCATCATGTTTTAAATCTGGATGAAACTCGTCAGCAAACTGGTAGCCTGGATTTCCAGAACCTGAACCTTGTGGACAACCACCTTGAACCATAAAATCCGGAATGACCCTATGGAATTTTAAACCATCATAATAAGGGGTGTCTTGTGGTTTTACTGAGTTCTCTAAATTACCTTCAGCCAAAGCCACAAAATTACCAACCGTTCCTGGTGTTTTTTTGTATTCTAAAGCTACTAATATCTCTCCTTTTGAAGTATTAAATTTTGCGTATAATCCGTCTTGCATGATTTTTTATTTTATTTGAAGTTGCAAAGATAAGGAAGTAAGTTTGAAGTTAAAAAAGTTATGATTTTAAAAGAAAAAGGCATGAATGAAGTGAAAATGCTTCTCGCAAGAGTGGTAAGACACAAAGATTTACTTAACACAAAATTTTGATAGCTTTTTATGGAGATTTTTGTAAGAATAATTAATTATCTTTACAGGTTAGGAAGAATAGCCACAAAAACACGCAAACGAAACATTAAATTTTTAGGCAATAGACCAGCTGAATAGCAGTTGATATCCATAAATCAAGTGCTAG
>CAXBNH010000202.1:0-5828 GCA_963976905.1 uncultured Algibacter sp. | reverse complement strand
TTATTAATACAAATAAGATTGAGGCAAATATTCTTTTATTTTGTATTGTCATTTACTGGCAAATGTATAAAAAATAGCGGGTTAACAAAAAATTATTTCTTGTTTGCACAAAAAAACATCCATGAACTGTTTAAAAAATCCGACAAACTGCTATCAATCGGTTTTTCTATGCTTTTGTAAAAACGTTATTATTTTTATAAAAGTATATTTTAATGAAAAAAATGATCCCTCAAATTTTGCAATGAACAAATATATATAATTTGTAATAACACATACTTGTTTAATTTCTAAATCTATCAAATAAAAACCCCTCTTATGAACGTACGTGTACACAAGAGGGACAAATAAGTTGTCCCTACTTAAGTTCTAACTGTTGGATATTGCCATAGTTTTTGCCTCTTATGGCTTCAAACGAGGCTATCATTTCTGCTAATTTTTCTTTATTGGTTTCAGCTAAATTATGTTCTTGGGCCACATCTTCTTTTATGTTATAAAGCTGAAATTCTTTTGAATTGCCCAATTCAATATTTACTTCCTTATTAACCGCTGGGCCTTTGTATGGCGGAATCATGATCCAATCGCCTTTACGCAATGCCGTTCTGGACGTGGCTTCCAGCACCAACTCTTCTCTCCCAGAATCGCTTTTTCCTAAAAACACATCTAAAAGATTTTCACTATCATCTACACGGATATCTGAGCCTACCATACTGGCCAAAGATGATAACAAATCCATTTGGCAAACCAAGGCATCTGACACTTTAGGCTGGATTTTTCCTTTCCAATACGTAATAAAAGGCACACGGGTCCCTGCTTCAAAAAGACTATATTTCCCTCCTTTAAAATGTCCCCAAGGGGTATGCTTTCCTAGTTTTTCAACCGCATCATCATTGTACCCATCATTTAAAACCGGGCCATTGTCACTTGAAAAAACAATCAACGTATTTTCTAACAAGCCCTCAGCTTCTAAAGTTTTAATAAATTCCCCAATAACCCAATCGGCCTCTACAATAACATCGCCTCTGGGTCCCATTCCAGAACTTCCCACAAATCTAGGGTTTGGCGTACGTGGCACATGCGGTTGCTGAATAGCATAATACAAGAAAAACGGATTTTCTTTATGCGCTTTTACATAATCCTGGGCTTCTTTTAAAAAATGGTCTGCCATGTCTTCATCTTTCCATTTGGCAGCTTCGCCGCCTTTCATATATCCAATACGCGGAATACCATTAATAATACTACTATTGTGGCCGTGATGCCATGTCATTTTCAACAATTCTGGATTGTCAACTCCATTTGGTTGGTCTTCAAAATTTTTGTTGTAATTAATTTCGATAGGGTCATTAGGATCCAAACCAACAACATCGCCATCTTTGATATATACCGTAGGCACACGGTCTTGTGTGGCCGCCATGATATAAGAATAATCAAAACCAACTTGATTGGGTCCGGGAGATACTTTTTTATTCCAATCCACATGACCCGTTCCTAGGCCTAAATGCCATTTACCAACAATGCCCGTATCGTATCCTTTGGTTTTTAACATTTTTGGAATGGTCATTTGATTGGTGTCTATAATTAAAGGCGCTGTTCCCGGTAATATTTTTGCATCATCATTTTTCCAAGGATAGACACCAGTTAGTAATGCGTATCTACTTGGTGTGCATGTTGCAGAAGACGCATAGCCATTTGTAAAACGCACGCCGTTATTCGCTAAATTATCAATATTTGGTGTTTTGATTTCGGTTGCTCCGTTGGCTCCTATATCGCCGTATCCTAAATCATCTGCGTAAATAATAACAATATTAGGTTTCAAAACTTCTGCAACAGCTTCAGTTTTTTTATTTTGCTCTTTACACGAAAAAGTAACCGACAGCCCAATGAGCATCATAACGGAAATTTTTTTAAAGCGTTTTAAATTCATTTTCATTATTTGTATTTTTTAATTCATTTTTAATTTAGAGGATGAAGATACGTCGGAAAATCATTTTTATCAAAAAATTACATAAACTTCATAATACAACCCACTAACCCTGTATAGATTTAGTTACCTTATCACAAATCGCCTTAAAGTGTGAATACAAGCCGTCATAATCTTTTTTTTCTATAAATTTTTTATCAAATAAGGTACCTCCCATACCAACACCCATAGCGCCTGCTTTAAAAAAGGATTCAATATTTTCCAAGGAAACGCCACCTGTTGGCAGTAGTTTTAAATGATTTAAAGGTGCCAATACATCTTTAATGTAACCAGCCCCTAACTGTGTAGCTGGAAAAACCTTTACTGCAGTTGCACCTAATTTGGCTGCGTTGTAAATTTCTGAAGGCGTGAAAGCTCCAGGGAAAACAGGGATTTTATGGTTTTTGCAATAGCTTATAACCTCATCATCTATAATAGGCGTTACTATGAAAGAGGCGCCGGCCGTTAATGCTTTCTTTAAATCTTCCATAGTGCAAACGGTGCCCGCCCCAATATTCAAATCGGGGTGGTTTTTGGAAAGATATCCAATGATTTCGGAAACATTATCAGAATTCATGGTAATCTCCAAAGTGGTCAAGCCCGCTTTTTTATAAGCTGGCAAAAATGCTTCAATGGTTTCCAACGGTGCATTTCTTAAAATGCCAACAATGGGCATTTTATTAAATAAGGCTTCTTTATATGATGTTCCCATATTTTGTAGAATTATAATCGGTTTTTAATGATGTGCCATTGCCCTTTTACAACGGCGGCATCAACAATCTCTTTTGGAATTATTGTTGTTTTTGGCAATAAGCCTAATACTTCAATGGCTTTATGGTACAGTTCAAAGAGCGCTCCACCAGCACAAAGTTTAATGGCATCGGATTGGCTATTTTTCAATGTTTGCAATTCCTCTCCTATTAATAAGCCGCTTAAATAATAATAGTTTTCTTCTTTGGATTTTTTTCCAAACAGCGCATTGGTTCTTACTATAAAAATGGTGTTTAAAACGGAATTTTCTTTTGAAGCATCTATAATGCCTTCTGAGAAAGCTTGCAACGTTTTTGTTGAAATATCTGTTTTTTCTATAGAACCGTTTAAAATACTATGGTTTGCAATGATGCTGAACATTTCGCCCGTCATAAAAGTATGGAAATCAATGATTTTTTTATTATCGCAAATAATATGTTTGCTATGGGTGCCTGGTGTTATAAAAATGGTTTTTTTTAGGGCATCGTCTTCTTCAATCAAACCTATCATTTCTACTTCTTCGCCTCTAATCACATCCGTATCGGACTTAACGCCTGAAATCAATTGGATTTTATAGGGAAAGCCGGCGTTTTCAATAGTCTCAACATACAAAGATTTTCCATCGGCATGAAAAGGGAGTTCTGCATAGGGGAGCTCTCTTAAACCTATGCTGGATGAGCCCATGCCAGACATAACGACCAAAGTTTCGACATTTATTTGGGTTTTGAAAGTGCTTATTTCTTCTTTTAAAAAAGATAGATAAAAGGCTTCTTTATCGCATCCAGAAACCAGCCATTCATTGTAAATGGTTTTGATTCCTTTGGAAGATGTAACTTCTTCAAGAACATGAAGCGTCGCAACCTGAACCAATCGGATCCGTAAGTTTGAAGTCCCCCAATCCATACTGATAAAGTAGCCTGATTTCATATCGTTGCCCTCATCTTAATTCAACATTTTGTAAATTCTAAAAAAGAATGACAATATAGGGTTAAATTAATGATTTTGAAATAGCCATAATCGATTTTAATAAAGTAATTCGCAATTTGACTTTTGGCAATTTCCTTAATTATACTGAACACATTTAAAGTAACTATTTTGTGTCCCAGACTTTTTAACTTGATTTTTTTCAACCTATTTGGAGTGAATAATTTAAATTATTGTATTTCATAATATTTCATTAAATTGCACATTTACTATTTTAAATCACAAAACGACAGTAATGGAAATAAAACAAAACATTAGTATTATTTTTCTATCTTTTTTTATCGCTTCAAACGCACAAGAAACAAAAATTGATACGCTATACAGACCAAACACCTATGATGTTCAAGTAAGACAATTTAAAAGCTACGCTGATTCATCAAGCGATATTATTTTTTTAGGAAACAGTATTACTGCAAGAGCCCATTGGAATGAATTATTACAATTGACCAATGCCAGAAACCGTGGCATTTCTGGAGATACGACTTTTGGTATTTTAGAACGACTAGATGAAATTACGGAAGGCCAACCCGCTAAAATTTTCTTATTAATAGGTATTAATGATATTTCTAGAGATTATCCCGATGCTGTAATTTTAAGGAATTATGAATCGATTCTCTCTCGTATCAAAAAAGAATCACCAAAAACTGAAATTTACATTGAAACGATTTTACCGGTAAATAGTACTTTTAATGTTTACAAAAGGCATTACAATAAAGACCCCCATATAATCAACGTTAACAAAGGCATAAGAGCATTGGCAATAAAATATCAAACAACACTTATAGATATTTATCCTGAGTTTTTAGATAATGAAAACAAATTAAATGCTAATTATACAGATGAAGGCCTTCATCTCAACGAAAAGGGATATGCCCATTGGAAAAAAATCCTTTACCCTTATGTTGCTAACAAATGAAAAAACTCAAATAAATCAAATCCGTAAAGCAATTTATGGATGTGATTTATTTACTTTAACATTCCAATCTTCACTAATAAAATGTACCGTTTCATCTTTTACATCTTTACAAAAAACTTCAATCGCATTTTGGTTTTTCCAATAATCCTTTAAAGTGTACCCATTTAGTGTATTGGGAATCGTATTACTATATACTTTTTGATTATCTGGATTTACTATTATTTTTATTCCGATAGAGGTGTCCATCATTTCAAGATCGCCCCTACTATTTCCACCAACAATTAAAGGGGTTGCTTTTATAAAGGTTTCTATCGCTTTTGCCTTGCCTTCTTCTTGTGGCACAGGCTGCACCAGTTCATTGGTTATGACGCCGTCAGAAATTACCGATTTTACACCAAGTATGCGGTTTTTCGGTATTCCTAGGTTTTGATGAACAAACTCCTGATAAAGTATTTCAGGTGAGGCTGTAAGCACCCATACTTCAAAGCCATATTCCTTTAAATTTCCTAAAAACTCTTTCATTTCTTGATAAAATTTAAAACGATATTTCTCTTTAAAACTATGGGCACCAATTCCCTCTACTTGTTTCACAGTTAATCCTGATAAAAAGTCTATTCTTCGTTTTACATAGTTTACCCCAACGTTATCACCATTAAGTAAAGAATCAATAACTTGCATTTTGACAACAGAAATTGAATCTTGTTTGTCTTTATAATGATTGTTAGCATACTCAAAAACAGCTTCATCGGCTAAATAATAAGGCGATTGCCCAAAAAGTGTTCCATCACAATCAAATACAGCTACTTTTCTATCTGGATAGGTTAACGTTGAGTTTAAAAAACTTTTCAATTGATTGTTTATATTTATATCCCATCCAGAAACGTCTCTATACGTTTGAGCATACAAAGAAACATTGCAAACAGTAAAAAATATAAATAAAGCTTTATAAAATAATCCAGACTGGTGTATCCCACCTCTTTGGCCTCTTTAGGCGACACATCCCCATTTAAATACGCTATAGGTGTTTTTGGGTCCATTTTTCTTACCAATTGTCCGGCTTCATAATTAAAACATATATACTCGACTAATGATTGCCCTTGCAAACTATGAACCAAATCTACAGCCATTTTAGTGAGTTTTAATGTTCTTTCTGTGCCTGAAGGAGCCGTTTTAATTTCTAAAATTAATTTAGTTTTATTCTGTTTAAGCCCTGCTTGCAAA
>CAXBNH010000201.1:0-5834 GCA_963976905.1 uncultured Algibacter sp. | reverse complement strand
GCGGGGCAACGTCTTGTTATCTATGGAACTAACTTTGGAACAGACCCTAGTATTGTAAAGGTTTTTGTAGGAGGAAAAGAGGCAATCGTGATTAGTGTAAACGGCGAATCTCTTTACTGTTTGGTACCCCAGCAAGCATTTGGAGGTGATGTTGAGGTGCGTATTGGAGAAGCTACTAGAGAAGTAATCGCTTATGCAGATACAGATTTTGACTATCAACGAAAAATGGTGGTATCTACTCTTGCAGGATATAAAAATGACCGAGATGATCAGCCTTGGAAAGATGGTAAATTTATGGCTGATAATGAGAATGATATGGCAAGTGGATTTAGAAACCCTTCTTTCATGAAGTTTGATCCAATTAATCCTAAGCATTTATGGGTAGTATTTGACTTTAACAATGGACTTTATCTAATCAATTTTGCAGATAGTACCATAACTAAAAAGCGCTCAGATTTTGACAGACCAAGAAGTATTGATTTTACTTTGGATGGTCAATATATGATTATTGCAGAAGACCGTGGAGGTTCAAATGACCGGGCTACATATCGTTTATCCCGTGATCAAGATTTTCAAGATAGAGAAATCTTAACGAGATACAGACAATGTAATGGTGCGACAGTTCATCCTGTTAATGGTGAATTGTATTTTAATAGTTATGAGAAGGGGCAGTTTTTCCGCTATGATTTAAATAAGTATTTCAATGGAGAGCTTGATGATAAAGACTATGAAACCTTATTTGTGGTTCAAGATCCAGGATGGGAATATAAGACCTTTATTCATCCTACAGGAAATTACGCTTATATTATGGTTATTAACCAGCATTACATTCTTCGTATTGATTACAACTGGGAGAAGAAACAGTTTAATCAGCCTTACTTGGTGTGTGGACAACTTAGAAGCCCAGGTTATCAAGATGGCGTTGGTTCTAGTGTTCGTTTGAGAAATCCTTACCAAGGTGTATTTGTAAAAAACGAAGACTATGTTGCTGCAGGCAAGCCTGATGAATATGATTTTTATTTTACAGAGCAGCATAACCATGATATTCGAAAATTGACCCCTGAAGGTAGTGTGACCACATTTGCTGGAAGAGGAAGTTCAAGTATCAATCCAGACCCTTGGGGCTATGTAAATGGTGACTTGAGAGAGGAAGCACGTTTTGATAGACCGACTGGACTTGCTTATAACGAGGAAGAAGGTGCTTTTTATGTAGGAGACCAGGCAAATCGCCGTTTTCGTAAAATAGCTCTTGAGGCAAAAGAAGAATGATAATTATAAGGCCAAGAAAATAACATTAATAAAGCCCAAATGACTTTATTAGTATTAAAAACATTCTTACAAGGATAATTTTTAGTTTTAGTAATGAGACCTGAGTCTATGACGCACGATGCGTTTGGGCTCAGGTCTATTTTTTATAAGTATTTAGGTATAATACTAATCTGATTAGTATTATGTTAGGAGTTTCTTTGTAAATTTAATATGAGAGAAGCCTTTTATTAAACAAAAGGGGATAAGTGAGACATCTTGATAAGGGATTAAGTGCTCTAATTTGAGTCATTTAAGTTCTTTAAACCTATTTCTGTATTTAAGAGGGTTCTCGTTGGTGATGTCCCTAAACTTTTGATTAAAATTAGATATGGTATTATACCCGCAGGTATTGGCTATTTGCAGAATAGTTTGATCTGTGCTTTTTAATAGCTTGCACGCTAAGCTAATGCGGAGTTCTGAAACGAAATTAGAAAACGTTTTATTGGTTCTGGTTTTAAAATAGCGGCTAAATGAATTTGGAGTGAGGTTTGCCAACGATGCCACTTCATCAATTTTAATGTCACGTTTGTAATTATCTAGAATGTATGAATGCACTGTTTGCATGCGTTTTGAATCAGAATTAGAAACATTATTTAGATAACCTTCTTTGTTTATCAATTTTAAATCATTTGAACATGACAGGAGATGCAATATTTTAAACAAGGAAAAAATACTTTCAAATCCTTCTTGTAGAAGCATTTCTTTCATTATTTTCCTTACGGAAACCTTCGTTTTTCCGTTTATTTCTATACCTCTATTGGAGTTTGATAATAGTTTATGGACCTGCGCCATTTCATCTTTTTTAAAAAAAGAATCCCCTAAAAAGTCTAATGAAAAATACAGCACAACCACCCGGGTATTCAAATTCTTGTATTTAAAATACTTTTCATCATTTCTCCATACATGGGGCAAGTTTACACCTGTAAATACGGTATCCCCAGGCTCAAAAGGACTAACGTCATTTCCAATAAACCGGGTTCCGGTACCTTCAAAAACCGCTGCAATTTGATATTCTGGATGAAAATGCCAATTGGGATCAAAATAAGGCGCAATAGTCTCTTGTATTTTTAAACATTTGGATTCTGATATAAGGGATTTTCGAATAGGGGATTTCATAAATAGCTAAGTTGATTTATCTTATACGCAGCAGGTTGCGTGCTTAGTGAAAGTCATTTAAGTTTAAATATAAATATAACAGCAATTTATAGCTAAACTAATATAATATATTTTATAATGGTTTTAACAATGATTTTAGCTGTTTTATTTAAATTATTCCAAAAAAATAAGCAAGTAGCCTTATTAAAAAGCGGCCTTTAAATTTTGGAAATCAGGCTTGTTTTGGCGGGTCAAATAATCTTTAGGAGCCAGATTGGTTTGCTTTTTAAAAGCCGTAAAAAACGCATTGTAAGAACTAAAACCCACCTTCCCGGCCAAACCTTCAAGTGTTAAGGTGTCCAAACTACCTGTATCAATAAGTTCTAGGGCGTCTTTTATTCTGCAATAATTTTTATACTCCACAAAAGTGACTACCGAATGGTATTTAAAAATGTAGTTTAAATGGCTTGCAGGCACGTTGATGGCTTTAGCGAAATCTGCAAAAGAAAACTTGGGGTTTTTAAAGGGGCGTTCTTTGTTTACATAATTTTCAATATCAGAGATATATGGAAGCACTCTTTGTTCTATGTTGGAGCTTAGCTTTTTGTCTTGAAGGTTTGAAATACTTATGGAATCAAAGACCCAAATATGTTCATTTATATTTACTTGATTTTGGATTTTGGCAATGCGCTTTTTTAATTTGGGATATCCGTAAAGTATTTCGGGGCTAATCAAGATTTTACCATAAATAAGAAACCAAGGGATAATGACTAGTGAAGAATAGCTTTTCGCTCTAAATAGTTCATCAGAAATTTTCTCAAAAGAGATGGAATATAAAATGCGTAAAAATAGAAATGATGAAATGACAAACAGAAAAAGTGTCCAATTCTTAATAAGTTGATAATGCCTTTTTTCAATGAATTTACTTGTTCCCCGCTTCCATAAACTGTTAAAAAGAACATTAAAGGACAGTATGGAATAGAACAATATAAACACAATTAAGCTTGCAAACCTTATGTTCTCAACTGATTGTTTATTCAATGCAGGAAAAAACTCTTGCCCGATGTTTAGAGCAAAATTCAAAATTGGATATACAAAATGAATCAAATCTGGTTTGTTGATACGCTTCAAATCTTTCACTAAAGATTTAAAATACAGGTACAAAGCGGGTACTACAATCAAATACAATGGAGAAATATGCTTTGAAGTGAGTAGTGTACTGGCATCTGTTATTTCAAACAAACCATTTAGAATGTTTCTGACCGAGCAAAGAACAAAAGCGATTACCAAATAAATGTTCACGAAAATGTTAGATCGATAAGAAAATAACATCAGTGATATCACAAATAAGCCTAAGATGCCAATCAAAATCAAGGATGAATTCACAAAAAAATGTGGCATAATTTTTAAGGGTTATTTTTAAAAATAGACTAAAACATATGGTTTCCAAATTTACTAAAATAGCTAAAACGATCTGAAATAAGTTACTATTATTTTAAAATACTTACTGTTTTTACATAAAATACTTAGTGCTACAGAAATGTAAGGCACACATTATCTATTTTTATCCTAGGGATTTTAAGGTCTCATTAAATTGTTCAAAAATAAAAGGAACTTATTTCATATTGATTTGCTATTATCAATACATTTATTTTCTGGCTTAAGGGAAGCCAAATTACAAAGCCTTTACATATATGTAAAGGCTTTTTTTAGTCAATAATTAAGAGGGCGTTATAAAGCGATGGGCATATTTAAGAACAATTGGAATGTTACAGTTTTTTGCCAATAGCCTGTAATAAGCTTAAATTACCTGTGGCATCCTGCGAAATTTCCCAAATCATGATACCGGCACCGTGTGCCATGGCGTATTCGGTTTTAGCTTGCATGGTGGGTATGCCATTGTATTTATAAGCTCCAAAGATATCCACTTGTGCGGCATTTGGGTTTTGGGTCACAATATCTTTGTATGAAGCACTGCCACTTCCAACGGTTTCTGCATAAGCATAAAATGGTACGCCCAAAACTAATTTGTTTGAGGGGCAGCCTAAATTACGCCATAATTGCATGTCGCTAATAGCATCGTTATAAGTGGAATGATTTTTAGAGCTGTTCCAATGGTTGTCATAAGCCATGATATTGATATAGTCAAAAAAGGGAATGGATGATTTAGGAATCATGCCACCTACATAACTTGCTGTGGCACAAGTGACCAATTTTCCAAGAGGGTTGAGCACGTTTCTTAATTCTTGTATAAATGGCGTGTAGTTGCCTGCGTTATCAATGCTGGTAAGTAAAGCGCCTTCTATATCTATATCGATCCCATCAAGGTTAAAGTGTTCTGCAAGTGCTTTCAAGTTATTTACAACGGTCCCTCTGGTGGGTTCCTGTAAAAGTATGTTCCAATTTCCAGAGCAATCCGGCAGGATACCACCAGCTACTGATATTAGTACTTTTACACTATTTTCATGTGCTTTTTTTACAACATAGTTTATGTCTGCAGTTAAACCATCACTACAAATGGGCTCGCCATGATATAAAAAAGCTCCAGAGTCATCTGGATTCAAAAACGAGATGTTGATATGCGTAAGGATGTCCAGATCGGTATTGTCAATGGTGTTTCGCATATCTTTCCATGTAGGGATGTATCCAATAACGACCTTGTCCGTTTTGTTCTTTTTTTCATCCAAATCCCCAGAATCATTCGTGCTGTTAGAGGCACAACAATTTAAAAATTGAAAGGATGTGACGAGTAAGGTTATAATCCAGAGTCTTTTCATGTCATCTACTTTAAGCTTTTTTAAATATAATGTTTTCGTTCGTAAAAATTAAGGTTGCAAATAATCTGTTTCAGAGGTTGCAATAAGTTCGCCAATAGTAGGCGTCACAGTCACTTTCACATCAACAAAAGGCTGTTTTAAGCGTTCTTGGTATGTTTTTAATTTAAGCAGTTCATCGCTAGTGATTTTTTTGCTTTCTAGGGTTTTTGCCAGTAGTTTTGATAATTCCGAAAGGGTTTTTGACAAGTTTTCCAAAGTTTGTATTTTGGGGTTCATGTCTATTTTGGAAAATGCGGTATAATTTTCAGACCATTTGTTTAAAAAACCTAAAATGGTATTGAAATCTTTTGCATTGGAATCTTTGAGATAATTTGAAACCGCTTTGTTGAAAACATCGGTAGCTTCAGAATCTGCAACGCAGGCATCGGCAAATAGTGTAAATGGCGAGTAGGTTTTGTACTCGCCACCGCCTTTGTTCCTTTCATAGCCTATTAAGGGCGCGCATATATTGGATAACTCTGTTAGTGGCGCAATGTCTTGGTTATTGCTGAGGTTTCTTAAAATAACATTTTTGTTTCTGATATGTGTAATGCCAAAATCTTCTAATTCATAAGAAATGGCGTTTAAGCGGTGTTTCATATTGTCTAGATCATT
>CAXBNH010000200.1:0-5895 GCA_963976905.1 uncultured Algibacter sp. | reverse complement strand
AATGATGTCCTGGTCCATGAGTAGATTGGTCTTCATTGGTGCTTAAAATAGGATTGTTGGCGCCCTCTGTAAAAGGGCCATAAGGTGAATCGCCATAAGAATATCTAACCTTATAGGTTTCATCATGGCAAGAATCTCCAGAATACATCAAAATATATTTGTCACCTTTTTTCATGACATATGCAGCTTCAAATGGTTTTGGGGTTTGTTCTAAAGGAATATTTTTTGAGTTGACCATGTCTTTCATGGTCTTGGTATTTAGCTCACCAACGGCATAACCGCCGTTGTAATGAACCCATGTTCCCCAATATCCATAAACTTTACCATCTGTATCGGTAAAAAACTGCGCATCCAATGAAGGAAAACCTTTTCTTGGATATCCATTGGATATTACAGGTGTATCATTTTCATCCAACTTAGTCCATGGTCCAATGGGCGTATCTGATACATAACCGTATATATTGCAACCTATTTCACAATTACCAAAGTATAAATAATACTTACCTTCTTGTTCTATAATATCTGGCGCCCAAAAATTTGTAATGGGCATGGAGGTAAAATGAGGTATTTCCATGGTATAATTATACCAATTTTGCAAATCTTTACTATACCATACAGTAGGCGCACCAGATGCTAGCATTTCATTATCGGTAGTGGCATATATATAATAAATATCCCCGAATTTTTTAATAGTAGGGTCTGCGTAATAACCAGGCAAAATGGGATTTCCTGAATACGGAGCTATACTGGCAGATGGTTTTTGATTACAACTAATTACTATAAAATATAGTAGAATGTGGATATATAATATGGGCTTTTTCATCATTTTATTTTGATTATCGGTTATCAAATACATTCTAATACATCATTATCAACAAATATAGAATACCTATTTTTTTACAGATGTTAAATTATTATCTTATAAGTTGTAAATATTAACTATCAGTACTATATATTTATGTTTTTACCTTATTACTTGTTTTTAATTTTAGTTTAATGAGCTATTTTGAAATAAATCATAAAAATAAGATGCCGCTACCAAATCTTCTAAAGCATGGCCTACAGACTTGAAAAGGGTAATTTCAGAATCTGAAGTTCTTCCTGACTTCGTATTACCGCACAATTCAAACAAATCTGCTTTAACGGTTTCTTTAGAGAGAATTCCTTTTGATAGCGGTATGGCTATATCGCCGCTTTCTTTCAATCCGCCTTGGTAGGCGTCTATAAAAACACTCGATTTTGTAATGGCTTCATCGTCAGCTTCCCGTGTATCTTTTTTATAAGCACCTACTAAATCGAGATGTTGCCCTTTTTTTAACCATTTTCCAAAAACCAGGGGCGTGGGTGATAAAGTTGCTGAAGAAATGATATCTACTTCGGAAATCCTATCTTCAATATTTTTTATTGGAATACATGTAAACGATTCATTTTTTAGTGCATTACAAATTTTTTGAGCCTTATCAATGTTACGGCCCCAAACATAAACTGTTTTTATGGGCCTAACGCTACTATGTGCTTTAATAAGGTTGATGGATAAAGCACCCGTACCAATCATTAACATAGAAGAAGCATTGGTTCTTGAAAGAAAACTACTCGCTAAAGCTGATGCTGCGGCTGTTCTTTTTGCTGTTAGGGATTTTGCTTCTAAAATAGCCTTTATAAATCCTTTATGCCCATCTAAATAAATATACATCCCTTGTACCGCAGGTAAATTATAAGCGCCATTTTTTGGGCTTACCGTGGCAATTTTTACTCCCAATGCCTTACCAGGGTTAAACGCTGGCATTAATAGTAAAGTAGAATCGGTATTTTCTTTTGGATTTGGAAAATCATGATGATGGCGCATGGGCACTTTAATATCACCATTTGAAAAGCCTGTTTTCAGAGTTTCTATCAACGCATTAAAATCACAATTCTCGTCAATGAAGTGATCAGAAATAAAAGGAATTATTGCATTCATATTTTGTTTTTTTTAATAAAAACAACCCCAAGTGAACTATTTCTCTTGGGGCTGAAGGATAAATATCAATTGATAATTTTATTTGATTGTTTTCAATTCTATTTTAAGGCTCTTTTTTTGCAATGGTATTTCGTAAGCTCCTCTAACTTTTGCATAAGGCAATTCAATGTCTTGATCTATCCTTAAATAAGCATTTGGTGTAAAATCATTTTTGCTATTTAAAGTGATTTCTATGGCATCTGTTTTGGTGTTGTACACTATTTTTTCAAACGTACCAGCATCTAAAGTTAACCATAGTTTTTTGGGAGCAATATATACTTTAGATTTTGCCGCCGTTGTTATATCCACTTCAATGATATCATTTTTTACGCTTAAATTACCACCAAATGATAACCATCCTAAATCTTCATCCTTTGTAATGTAGGTTGCTGTGTTTACCGCATAACCATAAAAACCTGAGCCGTAGTCTCCTGACAAATAATCGATTCTTAGCTCCGTAGGATAGGAGTGAAATGCCGCTGGCCCAAAACCATCTTCTGTGATATTTGAAATCCCTCCTAAAAGACCTCCATAACCAACTTTTAGCAAATATAAATCATCTGGGTTTTTTCTGTATTGTTTTAGCACGGGTATGGCGTTTAACGAAGACCCATAATGATGGATTTGACGTTCTACCCTTCTTAACTCGCCACCATATAAAAAGTCCCAATATCTACGGGCATTTCCATTATACGCCCAATGTGGCATTGTTGGCATATATGCTAAAATGGCATTGAGCGTTACATAGGCTTTACGTTGGTAACCAAAATAATCAGACCACATGTAAACCTCTTCTTGACCAGTAGAATCCCATGGCATCTCACTACCAAAAGGATAATCAAGAGCTTCCCAATGGTCTGCTCTTTTTTTCATTTTAGACTCTAAATCTGCAGACATTTCGCTAAAGTTTTCATGTTTTAAGTCCTCTAAAATCAATAAGAACACAGAACCTTCCATTTGACCAAACTGTGCGTAATATGGGGCTTGTTCTGTCATGGCAATACTGGTATGGTAAGCTTGCTTTAAGTACCAATCCCAAGTTCTATTATCCACCAAGCCTTCATGGTATCTGGCCAAACGGTACATGACCCAATATGCCGCTGCAACATGCGGATAATTATAAGATCGTCCGGGATCGTTAGCATGTTTGTGGTCCCAAGCGGTCCATGATTTATAGTTTACATCATCACTATACGTCCCTTTAGGCAAAGAGTCTGGCTCATAATAAAACACACTCTTTTTAACACCATATTTATGTTCGCCCTCTTTATATTGAATAACGCCCCAAAGGGTACTATCTACAAATTGTTGTAGTTTTTTTATTTCTTCTTTATCTGGCTGAACCAACTGTTTCATAACAGCAGCCAACCAACCACCAGCACCGCCTTCATCGCTCAAACCGCTAATCCATGACCTACTATCTTTTGTTACTTGTTTCTTGATTTTATAATCATAACTAATGACTGAAGGGTTTCTGTGAAATGGATCGTTAGGTTCATCAAACCACTGTTCTGTAGTCAAAAAATGTCCAAAATCTTTAACAACCTCCGTTTCTGGTTTAATAATTTTGTAATTAATGGTTTGTTTTAAACCATTTTCATAATTTATGGTAAGCCTTGCTCTGCCCCATTTTTTTCCGTGAACCGTATATTTTTTTATCCCTTTGTCTGTTTTTCCATCTTCTTTTATTTGAATAGCTCCTTTAGGCACTACTTCAAATGAGCTGACATCACTTTTGTAGTTCAAAAATAATTGTGCTGTAACATCTTCAGGGATTACATAGCCAGGTTTATTCTCTTCTACAAGTGATTTTTGAATACTTTTAATACCTTCTGAAAGCACTAATTTTAAAGCGAAATTTTTAGATGCGTTTGGTTCTAAAAACAATGAAGTTGGAGCATTCCATTGGTTTGCATCTTTCCACTCATTATCTGCATACGCTTTACTATATACCATCCATTCGTGAAACCCCTCAAAGACAATGCTTCTTGGTGTAGGGTCATCCAACAAGGGTCGATAGGCTTCAAAAGCCATATTTTCTTTTGGCAAAACCAATAAAGCTGGTCCCCTGCCACTTAGACGCTTTACTTCTAAATAGCCTGCATCCATACCAATGTACGGGTCAAAAAATACATTTTGTGCATGCGTTTCATTAAGTGATTTTCCTTCTAAAATATTATTAAAAATCATGGGAATCCCTAAAGCACCAATTTCAATAGTCTGTGTTGATTTGTTGGTTATCTCAAACCGCATTACCAAGTGCTCGTTGTCTATTTCGTAATAACGCTTTATGGTAACAGGAATATCACTAGGTAATGTGTTAGATAAATCCGCTCCCGCTAAAACAGTTCCTGATGTTTCCAAAGGGGTAACTTTATCCCGTTTTGCAGCCGTAGAATAACTTTTCCACTCAGCATTGGCTTCTTTGATTCTTAAATTTATATCCCCTAAATGGTACAACCCATCTTTGTCCCTTATTTCTAACCTATCACTGGGAGTGAAATCAAAGTTTAGGTTTTTAACAGGTTTTAAGCTTGCTACTGTTTGCGATGCTCTTACCAATTTTAATTGAAAATTTGGCGTGTTGAATTTTTGATAAACATCAGCAATTCCTAATGTAGATTCCTTTTCTTCAATTCTACTCCAATAGCCTTGAGCTTGAAGGCCTATTGTAGCAATTAAAAACAACACTAAACTAGCCCTATATCTTATATTTTTCATGTTTTATTATTTTGTTTCAAAATGTATTTATTAATCGTTTATCAATTAAATTCAGTTGAAAACTTCCAAGAGGTTTTATAGTCCTTATTTAATGGAAGTTCTTGTAACAGGCTTCTTAATAACTCAATGGGCATCATGTTTTCTTTTAATACCCTATCATGAAATTGCTTTTCCGTCCATCCCTTTGCCAACATTTCATTTCTTAAAGCGTAAAACTGTAAACCACCAGTCATGTATGCCATTTGATATAAAGGAGGCGTGTAGCTTGTAGCAAAAGAACGCCTTACTTCTGCCTCTGCATTGGCATATTCATGGCCCACTTCATTTACCAACATATCAATGCATTGCTGCGGTGTCATGTCGCCTAAATGATATTTCAACGAAAAAATGATTCGGGCACATCTATGTATCCTCCAAAACAGCATACCTAATTTTTGCTCGGGGGTTTGTGGAAATTCCTTATTCCAAAGATTTATTTCCCAATAAAGTGACCAACCTTCCATCCAGAAAGGCGTACCAAATGCACTACGATAGCTTTTGTTGCGGCTGTTCATGAAAAATTGCAGATTATGCCCTGGCAATAATTCATGCTGAACCGTTGCTCTTGAAAAATTAGGATTGTTACCGCGCATACTCATCATCTTATCATCTTCACCCATATCTTGTGTAGGATACGAAATACTTATTTCCCAACCACCAGTAAAAAATGGATTTACTTTTTGACGCTCCGGAGTCATCATGATCATACCCCAAGTTTCTTTTGCCATTTCTGGGAATGTTATCAGGTCTCGTGCTTCAATAAAATCGACAGATTGATTATAAAGATCTGTGATGGCTTGAGGCTGTTCGCCAGCAGCAACATAGGTTTCCTTTACATGTTCCAAAGCGGCTTTCCAATCGTTTCCATAACCTAATTCCTGGGATGCCTTAATCATTTCATTTTTGCACCATTCAAATTGATTTTCGGCTGTTTTAATCATTTGTTCAGGCGTGTATGGAATGAATTCAAAATTCAAACTTTCAATTAGCGCATCTCTTCCAATGGGTTTACCTATAATACCGCTCCCGTCATCTTTTATACTGGTTTTAGAATAGTTGTCTTTTAACAGTCCTGCATATTCAACTAATTTTTTTGATATATTTTCGTACGGTTTTTCTACCCACCAGGTAAAATC
>CAXBNH010000199.1:0-5909 GCA_963976905.1 uncultured Algibacter sp. | reverse complement strand
TGAAAACCAAAGCCACCGTTTTTAACGGTGGTTCTTTACTTACTGTACAAAATTTTTCAAAGCCTTATTTGAAAAACGTCCGATACCTATCTATATTAAAACATTAATTGGTGGTGTTTTGCTTGGTTGCATTGCGTTTTGGTTTCCGTTGACGAGGTATTTTGGGCACCATGAAATAAATGAATTGTTGGTTGGCAATTTGCCCATAAAATTATTGCTGGCGCTGTTGGTTTTTAAAATCATTGCCATTTCCATTACGGTTACTTCTGGGTGGCGTGGCGGATTTATAATTCCCTTATTTTTTGTGGGAGCCACACTAGGGTTGATCATCCATCATGTTTTTCCATCCATCAATCAAACGTTGGCTATAGTGAGCTGCATGGCGGCCATTAATGCTTGTGTGACCCGAACCCCGATGAGTACTACTATTTTACTGGCTACCTTAACGGGATTCACTTATTTTATCCCTATTTTGTTTGCGAGTTTAACTGGTTATTTTTTCGCCCCAAGAATTCCGTTTATAAGTTCGCAGTTAAAAAAAGAAGAAACTACACAACAGAAAAACGCTCTTTAAAATTTGAAATAAAGTCGTTGATATATCTTTTTTTTTCATCCAGTTTTCGGATTACCAAATAATGGCTTCTTTTCAAACCTTTGCTTCCTATTTGTTTGTAAACTAAATGTTCTGAAAGCTTAAATGATTTCAAAGCCCATTTTGGCATGCACATAATGCCTAAATTTGCATCAATCATTTCCAGGGCTACTTGTGTGAGCGGTACTGCGGAAATTTTAAAAGGCGTGATGCTTTTCGGTTTCAAGAATTGCTCGTAAACTGATACCGTTTCCAAAGGATAAGAGTGGATGATTAAATGTGAATCGGTAAAAGAACTGGCTTCGATATTTTTTTTGCTGGCAAGTGTGTTTTCTTTGTGCATGATTGCAAAAATTTCATCTTCAAAAAACTTAATGCTCAATAAATCGTTATTTGAAGGTTTGGATGTTACAATGGCAATATCCACATCATTTGATAATATTTTTGCAATGGGCTGGTGTGTGGCCTCCAGAATTAAATCAACCGTTATTTCGGGATACAACAAACCCATTTTCTGAATGAAATTCGGAAACCCATGATAAAAAGAATAGCATTCGGTACTCACTTTTATAACCCCAGTAGAGCCCGTTTGAATTTGCTTGATAGTATCCAGCCCCTTTTCAATACGTTCTAAAACATGGGTGCTGATTTGGTATAATTCAGTCCCTTCTTCGGTTAAAGTCCACTTGTTTCGGGTTCTAAAAAAAACCTTAAATCCCAACTGTAATTCTAGTTCTTTTAATTGATGACTTAGAGCAGATTGTGTTAAAAACAATTTTTCAGTAGAGTTGGCAAGACTGCCTTCTTCAGCAATTGTTTTTATCAGTTTAAAATATTTGATTTCCATGGCGCCAAAACTACAATATTACCCCTAAATAATACGTCGTGTTTGATATTTTTTCAATGAGTGTTTAAAATCATTCAATTTTAAAAAGATGTTTTTAATTCTAGTAGTTTTAGTATTGCACAAAAAAAAATAGGAATGATAAAACAAAAGATAAAACGGACCATCCGGCTTTCAAAATATGTTATTTACAAAGAAACCTTGGTAGATTTTAAAGAACACTTTTGGTCGTTTATTGGTGCTTTTGTGGGTATTGGTATCATTGCCTTTGCTCAATCAAGGTTTCTTCCTGAAATAGAAAGCCTTTTTTTAATAGGATCGTTTGGCGCTTCAAGTGTTTTGATTTATGGCGAGATTCAGAGCCCTTTAGCACAACCTAGAAACTTGATTGGAGGCCATTTGGTTTCGGCTTTTATCGGTGTGACCATTTTCAAGTTCTTACCGGATATTGCATGGTTGGCGGCCTCGTTGGCGGTGGCACTTTCCATTGTTTGCATGCAGTGTACCAAAACCATGCACCCTCCAGGTGGAGCAACTGCTTTAATCGCAGTAATTGGCGCAGAAGATATAAGGGCTTTGGGATATTTATATGTCTTGGCTCCCGTTTTGTCGGGCACGCTTATATTGTTTGTAGTTGCACTTATTTTTAATAATGTTACTTCTGATAGATGTTACCCTACAAATAAAAAATACACTAGTTTTATTAAATAATCTATTGGTTTTTGCATATGCATTAAAGTTTCAGGCTTTTGTTCAGCATGCCAAAACCTCGAATATAGATTAATGAATCGTTAATGAAATGTTATTTTTTGCATATTTTCATGATAGTTTATCTATTTTTCCAATAGTATTTTGCTAGTTTCGTGCTTATAAAACACAGAAATATATGCCATTACAGGTTACGAAAGAACAAATAAAAAAAAGCCTTGAACTTGCAAGAGTGCTCCAACAACCCCAACAAAATGCAAAACCCAATCTTTTTTCAAAACGGATTGGCCCCATTATAACGAACCCAGAAGCAAAAACTTTTTTAATACGTATGATGGATACCGTGTTTAGGTCTTCCAATTACAACAGGGTTTCCAAATACATAACCGCACTTTTAAACAGTAGCAAAGCATCCTTAGCAATTTTTAGCACAACTGAAAAAATACTTGTTGGTTTGTACAGGCTTATAGGGAATAAAATACCCAGTATAAGTATACCATTGATGCTCAGTCAAATAAAAAGTGTAACGAAACCTATTTTATTTTTTGTCAACGATTCCAAGTTTAAAAAGCATGTTGAAAAAAGACGGGAAGATGGCGTAGTGCTAAACGTAAATCTTATTGGGGAAGCCTTGATAGGCGAAGAAGAGGCTGCTATTAGAATAGAGAATTATTGTTTGTTGCTCAATCAAAACGAAGTGGATTATATTTCCATTAAAGCGTCCACCATTTCATCACAAATAAAAACCATTGCTTTTGATGAAACCGTAGCGCTTTTGGTTGAAAAGTTAGCCATTATTTATGACGAAATCATAAAAATAGAGAAAGAGATCGGACGCACCAAGTTTGTGAATTTAGATATGGAAGAATATCGTGATTTGGAAATCACGCTTGCTGCTTTCATGAAAACTTTAGATTTGCCAAGATTCAAGAATCTAAAAATGGGGATTGTGTTGCAGGCTTATTTGCCAGATTCATATCAAGGCATATTGAGACTTCAAAAATGGGCTATAGACCGTGTTAAAAATGGTGGAAGCCCCATTAAAGTCAGACTTGTTAAGGGCGCCAATCTTGAAATGGAAAAAACAGAAGCATCCCTAGAAGATTGGCCACTTGTAACTTACCATTCAAAGTTGGATACCGATGCCAATTTTAAAAAAATGTTGCTTCAAATGCTGAACGAAGCATCCGCTTCGGCTTTAAACGTTGGTATTGCATCGCATAATATTTTCGATTTGGCTTTTGGTCTTCAACTGGTAAAAGAACACGGTATTGAGAAATTTGTGGATTTTGAAATGCTCGAAGGCATGGCAAATGGCACAGTTTCAGAACTTTTGAAACAAAATGTGAATTTGCTGCTTTACACACCCATTGTTAAACAAGCAAATTACAACAACGCCATTGCTTATTTGGTGCGCCGTTTGGATGAAGGCACACAAAGCGGTAATTTTTTAAAAGAAGGCTACCAGTTGCAGCTGGATTCAGATAAATGGGATGAATTATCGCAGCAGTTCATCGCTAGTGTTAAGCGAATTGAAACGGTTCAAGAAACACAAAATAGATTGCAAAATAGGGCGACCGAAAAGCCAAAAGCTCAGAAAGTTTTTTCAAATGTGCCCAATACCGATTGGGTGTTACAAGCTAATAGACAATGGATGCTGGACATGCGAAAACGTTGGAAAAACCCATCGGGCATTTTAGGAAAAACAATTCCTATTGTAGCAGATTTGCCTGAAAAAGAAAGGGATTTGATAGAATTGGAAGCATGGAACGGTGTACATCCTTGGAACTATGAATTGGCAGATGTTGAAGATTATCAACAAGTTATTAAATCCGATTCTGAATGGTATGGCTTTTCTATTGAAAAAAGAGCAAAACTGCTAAGGGCAGCTGCTGTTGAAATGGAAAACAACCGTTCCAACCTAATAGGCGTAGCGGTTGCTGAATTGGGGAAAACCATTGCAGAGGTTGATGTGGAGGTTTCCGAAGCCATTGATTTTGCTAATTTTTACGCACAAAGTGCGTTGGATTTGTTTAACGCCAATGGCATCATCAGTAAACCGAGCGGCATCAATTTGGTGCTGTCGCCATGGAATTTCCCTATAGCCATACACATTGGGGGTGTTTTGGCATCATTGGCTGCTGGTAAACGTGTTATTTTAAAACCTTCCCAAAATGCAGCGGCTTGTAGTTATTTGATTGCAAAAACATTATGGGACGCTGGTATTCCAAAAAGTGCCTTTGCCTTTTTGCCGGCCGATGAAAATACACTTGATAAATTTCTAATAGATGAAACCGTTTTTGATGCGGTTATATTGACCGGTGGCACAGAAACCGCCAAATTTTTATTGGAAAGAACGCCAAAATTAAAACTTTACGCAGAAACTGGTGGTAAAAACGCTACTATCATCACAGCGTTGTCAGATAGGGAACAAGCTATTAAAAACGTGGTGCAATCTGCTTTTGGGAATGCCGGTCAAAAATGCTCGGCCACTTCGCTGTTGATACTTGAAAAGGAGGTTTTTGAAGATACTCATTTCAGGGAACTGTTAAAAGATGCTACCGAAAGCAAAATCCACGGAAATCCATGGCATTTTGATACGGATATTGGGCCTTTGGCAGTCAAAATAAGTGATAAGTTACAGCACGCTTTGGATAATACCCCAGAAAGTCAATGGCTGGTTAAGCCCATATTAAAAGATGGTTTCTTTTTGTCCCCAGGCATCAAATGGGGCGTCCACCCTCAGGATTATGAATATAAAAATGAGCTTTTTGGACCGATTCTTTCTGTGATGAAAGCTAAAAACCTGGAACACGCTATAAAATTGGTCAATAATTTAGAATATGGCCTGACCAGCGGTATTGAGAGCTTGGATACCCATGAAGTTGATTATTGGCTCAACAACATCAAAGCGGGCAATTTGTACGGCAACAGGTCTACAACCGGCGCCATTGTGCAACGCCAGCCTTTTGGAGGCATGAAGGCTTCCTGTTTTGGATTTGGAATGAAAGCCGGCGGTCCCAATTACGTGTTACAGTTTTTGAACAAGAATGAAAAGGATCTATCTTCAAAAGAAATCAAGGAAGTTTATAAAAAAGCCTATGACGCACATTTTTCAAAAGCTATAGATTATGTCAAGTTACGAGGGCAACATAACATTAATGTGTATTTGAAAACGAAAGAAACCCTTGTTTGTATTGATAAAAAAGTATTAAAAGAAGACATTCAAAAAGTTCAAATAGCTGCGGAGGTTTTAAATATCCCTGTATCGTTTTATGCTTTGGAAGCTGTTTCAGGATTGTCAAATTTTCATCAAATTACAGATTGGAGTGAGCTGGAACCTAAAATCAATTACCAAACAGTAATTCGGGCTTTAAATTATGACCGAATAGACCTCGATTTTCTGAAATTATGTTCCAATAAAAATATACATGTACATGGCGAAAAACCAAGTAATTACGGCAGGTTTGAATTGCTTAATTACTTAACAGAACAAAACCGCTCTATAAATTACCATCGTTATGGTAACTTGATGGGAGTAGAGCCTGCTTAAAAACAAACCTTTAAGATGGGGGCTTCGACTAAGCTCAGTCACCATTTGAAAAAATCTAAAAAATAGGGTTATATTTTCTCTTTTAAATATTTCCCTGTTACAGAAGTATTTGTCTTGATAATTTCTTCAGGAGTACCAGAAGCTACTAACTGGCCGCCATTTTCGCCGCCTTCGGGCCCTAAGTCGATAATGTAATCAGCACATTTAATCAA
>CAXBNH010000198.1:0-5921 GCA_963976905.1 uncultured Algibacter sp. | reverse complement strand
CTTTTTTAACGCTTTAAAATCCAATGTATTAAATGCTTCTGCATAATTGAATGTTTCTTCCATCGGATTTGACAACGTGGAATGTTGCCGTAGGATATTCAATTTCAATCTATTTGGCCACCAATCCTGGTTTTTGGTGCCACCGCCAGCAACTTGCTTTGGTGCAGTTCCTGAAAACGGACACTTTCCTGCCGATGTGCCTGAATGTTTACTGTTCTCCATTATTTTAAGTTTTTATGTGGTTGTGAATCCTATAAAGTTAATGATTACAAACCAAAAAAGAGCAAAACTGTATGTTTATAAATTATATGATAATTGCTAAAACCTATGTAAAACAAAAACCCCTTAAGCTTTTTTAACTCAAGAGGTTTTTTGTTTGTAATCTTAGGAGGTTGAAAAATCTTCAATCCATTATGACTTTGGTAATAAAACGGCATCCACAACATGAATAACACCATTGGATTGGTTCACATCTGCAATGGTTACTTTAGCAGAACTTCCGTTTTCATCGGTAATATACACATGTTTTCCTTTCATCCAAGCAGTTAACCAAGCGCCACTTGAGGTTTCTATCTTAGCTTTTCCGTTATCTTCTTTAATCATTTTCATAATAGCTGCGGCACTCCATTTTCCAGAAACCACATGGTATTTCAAAATATTTTGCAAAGTGGCCTTGTTTTCCATCATTAATAGATTGTCCACAGTCCCTTTTGGCAATTTGTCAAAGGCTTTGTTGGTTGGCGCAAAAACCGTAAACGATCCTTCACTTGATAGCTCATCTACCAAATCTGCGGCTTTAACAGCAGTAACCAATGTCGTGTGGTCTTTGGAATTCACAGCGTTTTCAATAATGTTTTTACTAGGGTACATGGCCGCGCCACCTACCATTTTGGCATCTTTTTTTATCATAGCGTTTTGGCCTATAACTACTTGACCAATAAAAAGTGCAACAACTGTAATAACTGTACTAAATGATTTTAACTTTTCCATAATTTTTAAATTTTATTTTTGATTCAGTCATATAAACGCAATCATATATAAGCCGGTTTTTGAAATGGTTTCGTTTAACATTTTATTAACAAAATATTAAAAAATCCTTAGAGCGATTTCGGTCTAATTCTTATTTAATGACTATTTTTATTAAAAATTAAAAACATACAAAATGGCAACAGTAACCTTAAAAGGAAACAAGATTGAAACCTCTGGAAACCTACCGAAAGTAGGGAGTTCTGCACCAGGTTTTAAATTAACGGCAACCGATTTATCAACCAGAACATTAAGTGATTTTAAAGGCAGCAAAGTGGTTTTGAATATATTCCCGAGTGTAGATACAGGCACTTGTGCGCAATCTGTTAGGGAATTTAACAGAGAGGCCAGCGAATTGGAAAACACCAAAGTATTGTGTATTTCCCACGATTTACCATTTGCGCACGCCCGTTTTTGTGGTGCTGAAGGCTTGGATAACGTCGTGAGTTTATCAGATTATAAAGATGGAAGTTTTGGTAAAGCCTACGGATTGAACTTTGTAACCGGTCCATTGGAAGCACTACACTCAAGAAGCGTGGTTGTTTTAGATGAAAATGGCACGGTAAAATACACCGAGCAAGTTCAAGAAACCGTTGATGAACCAAATTATAAAGCTGCTTTAGAAGCTTTGTTGGATGACTAAAAAAGATTCCTTTCTTGTTAATAGAATAAAAAGTGTTGGTTTCGCTTTTAAAGGTGCGGTTCTGCTCCTTAAAACCGAAGCCAGCATTAAAATCCAGTTTGCCATTGCTATTTTAGTTACGACAGCTGGATTTTATTTTGAAATCTCCAATACCGAATGGATGGTGCAATGTTTAGCCATTGGCCTGGTTATGAGTTTGGAAGGCGTGAACACCGCTATTGAAGAAGTTGCCAATTTTATCCATCCAGAACGCCACGTAAAAATCGGACTTATAAAAGATTTAGCTGCCGGAGCCGTTTTTATTGCTTCTGTGTTTGCTATTATTGTTGGGTTGATTATTTATATTCCGAAGTTGTAACACATTTGCCCAGCTTAAATGGAGAAAATAAAATTTAAAGAAAAAGCATTCGAATACTCTCTAATTGGATATATAATCCTACTGTTATGTTGGAATTTTTACGGACTGACAACCGGAAATTTAAAAGCACTGCTTCCAATTACGATACAAGGAATTCTATTATTCTTGATTTTTTCAAAAAATAAAAATGCGAAAATTGGAATTAAAATCTGGGCGATAATATTAATATTAAGTCACGGAATTTCATTTTTAGCTAAGTTTGTAAAAATCACTTTAGGAGATGAAATTAATTTGACTGAATTGTTGAATAAAGCAGCCTTTCTTACAATTGGTATTTTGATATATGTGTTTAACGAAAAATATGTAGAAATTTCAAAAGAATGAATAAAAAAAAAATTAAAAACTGTAAGACTTTACATTATTAGTTTAATCTGTTTTTTCTGTTTTTTTTTATTGGAGAATTCTACCATCATATCTGAACTCATTGAAAAATCCAATAAACTTCGGTACAAAGGATTTGTTACATTCATTCTGACAGGATTATTGAAATATGGATTATTAGCGATTGGAATCGGTATTATTATAATTTTGAGTTTTCTATTAATCAGAGAAAGAACAAAAAAATTACTAGTTTTGGCTAAACCAAAGTTAGTTGCTTTGTATATAAAAAGTTTTCGGACTTCAAAAACAAACACTTTCAAACATCAACTATAAAGTAGTCGTCAAATCCCATTATCAAACACAAAAACCATATTAAAACTTCACTTTGCAATTTTTTAAAATAATCTTTCGTTACCATTAGTAATTTGTATTTTTGCTGCATCGCTTTTGCGATTCAGTTCTGAATACTTGTACTTTGTATAATATAAGCCTATTTCAGAACCTCATTTAGAAACCGAAACGCATTAATGGCAAAGAAAAAAAACACAGCTAAAACACCAAGAAAAAAGTTTAAGCGCCCAAGTTTAAAATTGAACAACCAACAAAAGCTTGTTTTAGGTAGTTTTTTGGTACTCTTTGGGGTGGTGCTGTTTATTTCGTTTGTGTCTTTCTTTTTTACGGGCGATGCCGACCAAAGCAGCCTTACGGATTTTACAGCCCGTGAAGTAAAAACACAAAACTGGTTGAGCAAATCGGGGGCTTGGCTTAGTGATTTTTTTATAAATCGTGGTTTTGGTATCTCTTCTTTTATCATTTCTGGACTGCTTTTTCTTTCTGGAATTTTTGTGCTTTTGAACAAAGACAAATCAAAACTAAGAAAGCATTGGTTTTGGGGATTGCTGATCATGGTTTGGGTATCCGTTTTTTTTGGATTTTTCGGAAATAAAAATGGTATTCTTGGCGGTGCTGTAGGTTTTGAAATCAATAGTTTTCTACAAGTTTTTATTGGTAAAATTGGCACATCCCTCCTGCTTTTATTCGGTTTGATTACTTATTTGGCGATTCGTTTTAAAGTCACGGCAGATAGTTTTATTCAACTCTTTAAATCCGCAAAAAGTAAAATTAAGACAGATTTTTCTGAAGCAGATGAAGATTATGTGGTGCCCATAGACAATAATCTATCCGATGAAGCAGAAACTATAAAATCCGCTTTTGATATTCCTTTGGAAGCTAAAGAAAAAGCTGCAGAACCTGTAAAAGAAACGGCGCCATTAAAAGTTGAACCCATACCTAACGAAGAAGATGATAGCGAATTAGAAATGAGCGTAGAAACGGTTGAAGAAGAACTTTCAGAAACCGATAATCTTGCAGATAAATTAGTCGCCGATTTTGGACAATTCGACCCGACATTAGAACTCAGCAATTACAAGTTCCCGCCCTTGGATTTGCTTCAAAAATACGATGCAGAAGGCATTACCATCAACCAAGAAGAACTTGAAGAAAACAAAAATAGGATTGTTGACACACTTAAAAACTATAATATTGGTATAGCCAGTATAAAAGCTACTATTGGCCCAACAGTAACACTTTATGAGATTGTTCCTGAGGCAGGCGTCCGTATTTCAAAAATTAAAAATTTAGAGGATGATATTGCGTTGTCGCTTTCGGCATTGGGCATTCGTATTATTGCGCCTATTCCTGGAAAAGGTACGATCGGTATTGAAGTACCCAATCAAAACGCTACCATTGTTTCCATGCGTTCGGTTATTGCATCTAAAAAATTCCAGACTTCAGACATGCAGCTTCCTATTGCTTTAGGAAAAACCATTAGCAACGAAACCTTTGTGGTTGATTTGGCAAAAATGCCCCACTTGCTTATGGCTGGAGCTACGGGGCAAGGTAAATCGGTTGGGCTGAATGCTGTATTAACCTCATTGCTTTACAAAAAACACCCTGCCGAAGTGAAATTTATTTTGGTGGATCCTAAAAAAGTAGAACTTACCCTTTTCAATAAAATAGAACGTCATTATTTGGCAAAACTTCCTGATAGCGAAGAAGCCATAATAACTGATAACACCAAGGTTATCAATACATTAAATTCATTATGCATTGAAATGGACAACCGCTATGAATTGCTAAAAAATGCCATGTGCAGAAATTTAGCAGAATACAACGCCAAGTTTAAAGCACGTAAACTGAACCCTAATGAAGGCCATCAGTTTTTGCCCTACATTGTTTTGGTGGTGGATGAGTTTGCAGATTTAATCATGACCGCTGGCAAAGAAGTGGAAACCCCTATTGCCCGTTTAGCGCAATTGGCACGTGCCATTGGTATCCATTTGATTATTGCCACACAGCGTCCGTCTGTTAACGTTATTACGGGTATTATAAAAGCCAACTTCCCGGCACGTATTGCGTTTCGGGTAACCTCAAAAATAGATTCGCGTACCATTTTAGATGGTTCTGGGGCCGACCAACTTATTGGTCGCGGCGATATGCTCTACACGCAAGGCAATGACGTGATTCGGGTACAATGTGCGTTTGTGGACACACCAGAAGTTGAAAAAATAACAGAATACATCGGCTCACAAAAAGCCTACCCCGACGCCTATATGCTGCCAGAATATGTTGGAGAAGAAAACGGCACAAGTCTTGATATAGATATTTCAGATAGGGACAAACTATTTAAAGATGCCGCCATTGTGATTGTTACGGCACAGCAAGGTTCTGCATCTTTATTACAACGAAAATTAAAATTAGGCTACAACAGAGCTGGCAGATTGATTGACCAATTGGAGGCCGCTGGTATTGTGGGCCCTTTTGAAGGCAGCAAGGCCAGACAGGTTTTAGTAACGGATTTAACCGCTTTGGACGCCCTTTTGGAAAACGAAAACACATAATTATAAATATTTAAAATGAAGAAGATTGCAATTATTTTAATAGCACTGATTAGTTTTAACGGTATGGCACAAACCAATAAAGGCAAGCAATTGCTCAAGGAGGTTTCCGCCATTGTAAAAGGTTACGAAAACATTTCCATTGATTTCAAATATACTTTAGAAAACACCACCGAAAACATCAAGCAAGAAACTAAAGGCGATGTGGTGCTACAAGGCGATAAATACAAATTGAACATTCTTGGCATTACCCGTATATTTGATGGCACAACGCTTTATAATATCAGTCCAGAAGATGAAGAGATTACCATTTCAAAATCAAATGGTGATGATGAAGACACCATTACGCCTAGCAAAATGCTTTCGTTTTATCAAGATGGCTATACATATGCCATGGACATTGAACAAAACATCAAAGGACGAAAAATCCAATATGTAAAATTAACGCCCATTGATTCCAATTCCGAAATAAAATATATTCTTTTGGGTATTGATTCCCAGACCAAACACATTTACAATTTAATCCAAATTGGCAAAAACGGCGCTAAAACAACTTTAACGGTTAATTCTTTTAAAACAAACGAGCCTTTATCAAAAACCTTATTTACCTTTGATG
>CAXBNH010000197.1:0-5926 GCA_963976905.1 uncultured Algibacter sp. | reverse complement strand
ATCTTTCAGATGGTCAAAATTTCCCATCCTTAACTTCATTAGAAAAATGTGTGTTGTGCCAACAAGAACTTGACGAAACTGCACAACAAAGATTGACAACTTTCAATCAATTTGTATTAAATGACGTTTCTACACAGCTAAATTTAATTAACTCAACAGTTCAGGGAAAGCTAAACTTATACAATTCATTGGTAATTCCACCAATTGAAAACCTTGCAGAGTTAGAGCAGTTGATACCAAATTTTCGAGATAGCTATAACCAGTTTGCTAATTCAGTTGCTACATTCAGAAATTCAATCATTACTTTTTTGCAAAATGGTGGCGAACTAAACATAAGTTTACAAACTCTGACACCAAGTATAACAAGCATAATTCCAAGAATTGATGCCGAGATTGCCCAGAACAATCAGCTTCTACAAAATAGAAACACCTTAGTTTCTGAACTTAATGAACTATCAGCAAAAGAATTTTTGTTTAACAACAAAACGGCTATTCTTCAATACTTTGACGAATATAAATACAGGTCTTGGATAAACACTTGTCAATCCCAACTCGCCACCAATGGTATTTCACGCAAAATTGGCGAACTAATGGAAAACCAAGCCGTAAGTTTGCAGCACCAAGAATTTGTTTCCCATCTCAATTTCTTCAATCGTGATTTAGCAAGTAAAGTTTTGATTTCAAGAACGAGAACAAGTCAAGGAAATACATATCAAAGATGTGGCTTAAACGGAATTAATGATTCAATCAACTCAATTTTAAGTGAGGGCGAACAAAAAATTATTGCCTTATCAAACTTTTTAGCTGAATGTACGATTGACAATCGTCTAAATACGATAATATTTGATGACCCTGTTACGTCTTTGGATATGGATAATAGGGATAAAATTTCGGATAAAATTGTTCAACTATCACAAAACCGACAGATAGTTGTCTTTACTCACGACCTGTCATTTTTACGTTTGCTTATAGATACACATAAAGCAATAACATCAACGGACTGCACAGTAATAGGAATTGACAAATACAATGGAATAAGTGGTATCGTTACAGACGAGATTCCATATTTAGCTAAAAATGTGCAAGAAAGAGTCGATTCTATCAGAAGAATACTAACAGAACACGATGCTCTTATATTAACTGATGCACACGGACGAGAAACTAAACTTGATTCTGCAAGAAAAAGATTTAGAATGTTGTTAGAACGTTCTGTTGAAGAAGTTTTATCAAATAAAACTTACGAACGATTTTCTAAAAACATTCATCTAAAAAAAGGTAATTTATCAAGTTATATTGTTACAGAGCAAACAGATGTTGATTTTCTTCTAAACCTATTCGGAAAGTATTCCGTAACAGAACACGATGGAGGGACTTCAACAATTCCATTGTTACCAAATAAACCAGAAATTGACCAAGACATTACAGACTATTCTAATTGGAAAAACGGCTTTAAAATTAAACTAAGGACATTCCAGTCAACATACAATTAATATTTCAAAATAGCAGTAAAAAATCGGATAGCTCAAAAGGCTATCCGATTTTTGTTTACGGAGATAGTAAACCGCCAAACAGTGCCTTTCAACGCCAATAGGTACAACATTTCCAACCCTTGTAATAAGCCTTTATAAATTCACTTCCACAGAAAAATTGAGCAGATTATGGAAGTTATCGCAATACAAAAATCCGCATTGGACGGAATGCAGAATGAACTGAGGGAACTTTTGGAACTGACCGAAAATGCCACAAAAAAATACACGCCAATTTTCGCAGAAGAGCAATGGCTCGATAACCAGGAAGTGTGCTTGATGATGAACATTACCAAGCGGACTTTGCAGACGTATAAGGACAAAGGGTTATTACCTTATTCCAAACTGAACCGTAAGAATTATTACAAACGCTCGGACGTACAGGCTTTACTCGAAGCCGGACTGCCGTACAATACCAAAGACAATGGATTTACTGACGAATGAAGCCGAAGAAATCATTGCCCATCAGGAAATGATAACGCAGCTAAGAACCCGTATCGAAAGTATATTGAAAAACTACCGTCCTGTAATGAACGGAGAAATATACCTATCGGGAGAGGATATGTGCAAACTGTTACACATTAGCAAACGGACTTTACAGCAATACCGTGATGATAATATCCTGCCGTATATACAGATTGGAGGTAAGATTATTTACAAGGAAACGGATATTTTGACAATACTGGAGCAAAATTATATATCCAATAACAAACATTGTCTGTAATAAATTTTGTGTGAGTATGGTTCTATCGAAATGGGTTTAGTATATTTGCTATGTAAAATATAGAAAATACTTAAAGTGTTTTTGCTTTAGGTCTTGGTACTAAAAACTGGTAATTTTTGTAACCCCGAGGCAATAAGTAAGAACGCTCACGTTATGGCGTGGGCGCTCGCTTATTCGGGGTTAGGCGTACCAGTGCCGTAGTATCGATGAGTGTAGTTGCCTGCGCTTTTTTTGTGCAGGACTACATCAACTCAAAAAAGATATGATATGGAAACTGGTACAAAACAACAAAAAATTACCCTCGCCTTTATCAACGATAAAAGCCCAATTGTAGATATCATCTGCAATGACCTTACTAAATTAGGATTTGAGATCCTGCACCGCTCGGAACAGATTAAAGACGGACTATCTCAATTATCTTCATTAAAAGAACTTCCCTCAGTTTGTATTATTGACCTTGATTTTTACGACAAGAATGTGCTGGCACAGCTTCAAGAATTGAGAACACAATATCCAACCATAAAATTGATTGCTCACAGTGATATTGATGCAGAAAAAGCCGTAAAACCTCTTTTGGAAATAAGTTTTGGCGGTTATCTGCTCATTGGAAGCGATGCGGACGATTTTAAAAAAGCGATTGAAACTGTTATCAATGGCGGAAGATATTTTAGTATGGGAGTAGCTGATATTGCACAAGAATATTTTGACAGTAATTAAGCTAATTTCAGCTTCATCATTATATCTGTCTGCTCGTCATCGCCCAATTTAAAAATGTGTTTATCAAATTCAACGAAGCCGTTTTTCTTATAAAAACTGATTGCTCTGGGGTTTTCTTCCCAAACACCTAACCAAACGTAGTTGGCATTTTTCTGATTGGCAATTTCAATGGCTTTGTCGTATAGAATTTGTCCCACTTTTTTACCGTGAAATTCTTTTAAAACATAAATACGTTCAATTTCAAGTGCGGTGTCGTCCTGCAATTCTGTTTGTGATTGCCCGAAATTGAGTTTCAGATAACCGATTACCATATTGTCAAGTGTTGCAAAATAAAATTCAGCATTTTTGTCGCTTAATTCAATCGTTAATTTTTCTATGGAAAATTCCTCATTTAAATAATTGGTCATATTTTCTTCGGTGTTTCCTGCCGAAAAAGTTTCATAGAAAGTCTGTCTGCCTATTTGTTGCAGTTGCTCAATATCATTTAATGTTATTCCTTTTATTTGTATTGTTTCCATTTGCTTGACCTTATCAATTAGCCACAAAATTACTGAATATAACTTTTCTTTGACAAGCATTAGGACAAAATCCAATGGTAATAAAACGACGTTCTTTTGCTTCTTTTCTTTGGTCGCCGTGTGAAAAGAAAAGAAGTCATTATCAAAACCAATCATTGGGATACTGAATATCCCACGCAAAAACTCGCAACTTGTTTGGTAAAATGTAAGGAAAGGGAATGTGCGGAGCGGTGCATTTTGACAAAGGGGTTGCACCTGTTTAATGCAAAAAGACTGCCCCGACCATCGGGAGGATCTGTCTTTTTGCCGCCCGACTTTTCGGGTCAGGCGACTTTTATGGGGTGGGTGCGGAAATCTTTCAGATTGTGAAAAAATCCTTTGTATTCAGTCATTCCCCTGCGAAATAAGTTCCACAGCAAAGAACAACCCATTTGGGTTAATGAGGAATTGATAAACAAGTCCTGGTGTTCCAACGCTTCGGCAAGTGAGCAACTTGGCGTGTTATCCTCTTGTTCGGATTGCTTCAGCAATTCGCCAAATTCATCGGTAACAAATGGCAGGCTTGCCACCGTTTGGTATTTCTCTGAATTGGGTTGCTTTATCTCTCCGATGGTAGATAGTAATACTTGTCCTGTATACTGGCTGTTGCCAAAATCCAACCAATATTTTGGCTCATCTTGATAGTGTCTGCGGTAGCTTGTTTCTTTAAGAATTTCAGCAACGCCAAACCTCGCCTGTACATTATCCACACAAGTAATGGTAATGGTTGCCCTTGCTTTTTCGGGAGGTCTTCCAAAATTGTCCTTTTCAAATTTTACCGTTTCGGCTTTCCAATTTGTTCCTGCCCAGCGGTTGCAACGATTGATTAAAGCAACGGATTTGTATAATCCTGTTTCACTTTCTGCAAAACGTTGTCTGCCCAAATTGGCACTTGTGATAATATCATCATCCCAAAGGCGGACTTGTAACCCTGCGTGTCCCAACGCAATCAAACTTTCGTTTATTTCCATTAAGGCGGTCAATACTTTTGACCCTGTACCACCTGCTCCGATAAGGTTTACCGAAATCGGATTGGTGGGATTGAGCAGATAATTATCCGTAAAATGGATTGCTGTTTTTGCTGTATTCATCACAATAGATTTTTAAGGGTTTTGTTATTCTTTTTTAATGCTTCTTTCGGAAAGGGTTTATCTGTGCCAATAAGGTCTTTCCAAAGGTTTACAATGTTTTTTTTCGTCAAGTTTTCACATAATGAATGGCTGAAATAGGAATTGAAAAAATAATGTTCCCACGCCTGTATAAATTCCTCAACCGAAGCCGAATTTTTAATGTCAATACTTACCGTACCCATACATACATTCCCTTTTTCGTAGATATTGAAGAAAGGTGCGTAATGCAATGGCGTTTTCTCGGTTGGTCTTCTGTCGTTTGCCAAAGCAAATACCGTAAGACTGCTTTTGCTCGCTAACCAAAGCATTGGGGGTACTTGTGCCTTGCCATTGGGTATGCCCAAACTTTCCACAAAATACAGTTGCCTTTGCTTTGATTTGGTGTACCAAAGTACTGTACCTTTTTCAGCATTCGGATTGATGTGCAGAATATTGGTCGGCAAAATTCCCTTTGATTTTAAAAAGGCGTTGCTCTTTTCGTCTTCGGTCTGTAAAGCCTTTGCCAATACATTGGCTTCCCTTACAGTCAATGGATGAGCGTTGATAGGCGTTCCGTTGCTGTCCATATCGAAATGCTCCACATACATATCGGTTTCAATTCCTTTGGTTTCATAGAAAACCAAAGCGGATTTAGGATAGTATAATGTGCCGAAATCTTGGGTTAAGTCGTTTACGGTGTTCATTTTTCTGTTGTTTTATAGTCATACAATAGGGTACAGAGGTCGTCCAATAGGGCAAACAGGCGGTTTTCAAAATCAAGGTTATTTGTCTTTATTTTACTTCCGTCAAAGGATTTGCAAATGGTCGGTTCCTGCATTGCTCCGTATTCGTTAAACTCGTTATTGATGCTGTCTGCCATACTTTCATATAACCAACCTTTTGTATCTGCGACAAATGAGATATACTTTTCCATTCCGATTGCTTCGGTTTCGTAATCATCATTATATGGGTCTTGTTCGGGCAATGGTGCGTTTCTGAAAATGCTTGCGTTCGGATATTCAGTACAAAGGGCAAACGCATTACAAGCTACCTGCCAACATTCCCTGTCGAATGTATCAAGGCTTTTAAATCGGCTCAAACGCTGTTCAAATACCTTTAAATTGATACGGTTAAATAGCTTTTGTTCTATATTGTCGCCAATATATTCGGCATTTCTCAACTCACTTTTATACGTTTCGGTTTCGTCTGTTTCATCATCCTGTTCTACCCAATCTTTGTGCGTTTCATACAACCAATACAAATAGCTGTCTTCCTGCCTGTAATACGGCACAT
>CAXBNH010000196.1:0-5949 GCA_963976905.1 uncultured Algibacter sp. | reverse complement strand
TTTTTCTTGCCCAAATCCCAATGCTTTATATAATCAATTTCGGTTTTTGCGTATTGAGAAAACGCCACATCAAAAACTTTATACCGGTCTGTTTGATCCTTTTTCAAACCTAAAAGTTTTGAAGTATTTGCCAACAAATTACCCGCCAATTCTATTTTATATCTAAAAATTGAAAAATTTTCGTCAAATAAGTTCTCTTGCGTGTTTTTGATAAAATTGAAACTTGATGAAAATATTAAGTTGTTTTCTGTGAGCCGCTCCTTTCGTTCATTAATAGCTGAAACCGTTTTAAAATCAGCATCGTTAGGATTCAATGCCGTATTTTCGTTTAAAACATCATTCATAAAAGTATCGGATAGCGCCGGGGCATCCACGCTCAACTCTGGTGTATAGTTAATGTTTTGAGCAATTTGGTTTAACGATTTAAAAGAATTTTCATAAACATTGAAATAATTGCCAATATTCAAGTTCCTCACATATTGCACACTGAACAAATCCAACCTATTGGTTACTTTGGCAGATGGCAGCCAATTATAATTAAAGGCTCCAAGAAACGTTTGTTTGTCCAGACCTATGTTCGTTTGGCTTGTGCTTGCCAAACTAATCCGGGTACTGGGCGACATGTAATTTGGTATGATTTTATCGGTATTGAACGGCGAAAAAACCCTAGGAATAGTCAACTTTAAATTCATCCCTATTTCATTGATGTCAAAAAAGGGATCGTTTATATTGTTATTGTTCTTTGAGGAACCAATGGCGCCAATGGCAGATATCTCAAAGGTTTCTGCACCTTTAAAAATATTCCGAATCAATAAACTTGGATTGATGGAAAAGCCTATGCTTTGTATGTTGCTTGTAGAGACATCGGTATTAAAACCTAAGTTGAATTTCTTCAAAGGCGTTAAATATACGTTGGCAGTAAGCGTGGCATCGGGATTTTCCACGTATTTGATATCTGGATATTTAAACGTGCGCAACTCACTAATATATCTGTAAGTACGTATCCTGTCAATATCCTTAAAAACAGCTCTAGGCGTGATGAATACAGCATCGGTAAGTGCCTCAGGATTGAATTGCATTTTGCCAATACTGTATAAATTATAGCCTTTGTAGTAAGCAGAGTCTGTTACGGTTTCATTTAAAGTACTAAAATTGGTGTTGGCATAAATATTTACATCCCTGATTTTATAGATTTTGAAAGCTTCCCGCCTTACAGAATCTTGTGTTCTAATGGCCCTGTCCTGTATTTGAACATTTACGTTCACCTTTTTATTGGTGCCAATGGTATCAATCTCTACAGTAACATAGTCTTGATTGAAATGATACACACCAGAATTTCGCAATTCGTTTGAAATACGGTTCCTTTCCTGCTCAAAATTGGTAGTCCTATATTTTTCTCCCTTTTTTATAAATGATTTTTCTTGGGTTTTTATGTATAAAGAATCTACAACGGGCGACTTTATTTGTTTTGAAATGGAATCAATAATATAAGCAGAACCCGTTGTTACTTCGTAATTTATTTCAGCTCGCTTATCTTCTTTTTCAGCAATAGTATAAGTGGCTTTAGCATCAAACCAACCATTATTAAAATGATAATCTGTTAGATTTTTTAAGGATTTTTTGGTTTTATTTTCATCTACAACAACAGGGGCTTCACCAGTGGTTTTAAGCCAATTGTTAAAGCCTTTTCTGGATTCAATATACTTATCCAATTGCTTTTTTGACAGCAGCTTTTCAAGTTTCTCTTTCCGTTCAGGTTTTTTGTTGATATTGGCTTCTACAATAGAATCAATATTTGGTCTTGCCAAATTATAAATGTGCAACCGCAACGGAACGCCCAACAATTTCCTGTTTGGTTTTTGATAGAGTAGATTGTCAATCGCTTCTGTTTTGTTTTTTTTATCGTTTATAATAACGGTATTCTTGGTAAGTAAATGGTCATTTTTTTGCACTCTTTTCACAGCATCACAAGACGATAATAGAACAAAAACTATTATAAAGATACGTATTTTTAAGAGTTGTTTTTTCATCTGCTAATTTCTATTTTTTTAACTGGACAGATGTAATCCGCATGTTGAATATTCAGTTGCATTAAAGTTTTTTTTCGCTCATTTTAAATGAAATGAAAATTAAAAGTTAAGGTTTTGGATGCTTTTCGAACAGAAATAATGACAATTGCTTATTGTGGTTCAAAAATACATTTTTTAAGTTGAAAAAAATATTTAATTAATGGCGTTGGTTGCAACCCAACTGCTTTTTTTTCTTTTCTTTATAAATTGAAAAACATGACATTAAACACGGTTTAAAATGCTATCCAAAAACCAGATAAAACTTATAACGTCCCTAAAGCAAAAAAAATATAGATTGCAGCATGGTTTTTTTGTTGTGGAAGGAACAAAAGGAATAAAAGAACTGTTACAATCTCATTTTGAACTTCATACATTATACGCTACAGAATCTTTCAATATTGATGCCAAAAAAGAAATTTCGATTTCTGAAAGTGACTTAAAACGTATTAGTTTTTTAACCACGCCCAATAAAGCATTGGCCATTTTTAAAATACCGCAACCAAAACCCATTGATAAAAACCAACTTATTGTGGCATTGGATGATGTTCGTGACCCTGGTAATTTGGGCACCATTATCAGATTGTGCGATTGGTTTGGCGTGAAAAATTTGGTGTGCAGCCAAGAAACGGTAGATTGTTTTAACCCGAAAGTAGTGCAAGCCACCATGGGTTCCATCACGAGGGTAAATGTGAGTTACCTGGATTTAATCGATTTTTTAAAAGATGTAAAGATGCCTATTTTTGGCGCTTATATGGATGGCGAAAACATATATAAAAAATCGTTGCCAAACGAAGGTGTTTTGGTTATGGGCAATGAGGCGAATGGTATTTCAAAAGCAGTTGAAACTTTTATAAACGAAAAGATTTCCATACCAAGATTTAGGGATGTGCAAGCCACCGAAAGTTTAAATGTGGCGACGGCAACAGCTATTTTGTTGAGCGAGTTTAGAAGGGGGAATTGAGTTGGTAGTCTCAGTTTAAAGTTGGTTCTGATTAAATGCTATAGAAAATCAATAAAGGAAATATTGCCACAAGTAAAAGTCAACTATTTTCATAATGTATCAGCATAAGTTCATCAATCTTTTTAAACTCCATATCAGAAGTAATTAACGGCAAATCTAAATACAATGCAGATGCGATGATAATGCTATCTGGAAGTTTTGTATTATACGTTTTCCGTATTCTTATCGTTTCTTGTTTTACGGCATTGTTGATGTTTATTATTTTACATTGTGACACAAATTCATTGATAACTTTTCCCTCTTTTACTGAAATCCCTTTAAAAGCTAGCAATTCCAATTCTGTAATTACAGAAATATACAGCTGTTTTTTCATTTAGCAATTCAGCTAATGTTTCGTCCCCGTTTAGTAAATAAAGGATGATATTAGTATCTAAAAATAGTTTACTACCATTCACTCCGAAGTTCCTTTTCTATTTTTAGCGCATCCTTTTTTAAGTTGATTTTACCAACATATTTGTAAACATCAATACCTTTTGGTTTGATTTCTTTCGCTAAATTTTCCAATATGCTTTTTATACTTTTTTTTTGTAGCACCTTGTTTTAAGGTTGTGGCCATAATCTTTATCTTTAAGACCAAAGATAATTCATATTTTTGATAAATAAAAAATTATACTACGACACTTATCGGCTCTAGCTTGAGTTATAAATTAGCTAAAAACTCGTTTTACTGAAACGTAAAATTCACAAAAATTCCACGAGTTTGCATGTTGGTAATATTGCTGGTCCAAGGGCTGTTGGGGTCTTTGTCCCTAACAAGTTCATCATTAATACCAAAAACGCCACGGATCGTAGGCGTGAACTTGAAATTGTATAAATAGAAGTCAATACCAAAACCCAGTTCATAAAAAAGCGAATTTTTAGTGGTCCTGAATTGCCCGTTGCTATTATCGTCCGGATTGTTTTCGTTACTGGAAAGATTTAAAGCCGTAGAAAACCCGCCCACAATAAAAGGCTTGAAATTATTGATGCGTTTTGTTGATATTTTCAGCAATAAAGGCATATGAATGTAGGTGGATTTCACTTCCCGAACCAAATCAGACTCACTAAAACCAACCCCATCAAAATAGGTTTGGCTGTAATGCAGTTCTCTTGTGGTAATGAACAAGCCTGGCTCTAAACGAATATCCAAATACTTATTTATACGTAAGTTCCCTATTAAACCCACATTAAACCCAGGGCTTGTTTTTACGTAAATATCCCGTAGGTCTTGGTTGTAATCAAAATTAAAATCATAATTGCTAAAACCCAAAAAGTAACCCCAGCGTAATAAATTATTCTCTGTGGAGCCCCTGCCCTGATTGGCATCATACGTCACTTTTTCTTTTGTGAACAGTTGCGCTTCAGTATTTTGAAGAAACAATAAAAAGAATAAAATAAATAACAATTGCCTCATAGTATCATTTTGATGATGTATAGATGGTCGCCACACCAAAGGTTTGTGGAAAATCTTTTACATTAATAAACCCTATTTCGCGCAAAATATTGTTTAAGGCTTCTCCGTAAGGAAAAATGGATGCCGATTCGCATAGGTATTTGTATGCACTTTTATCTTTTGAAAACACTTTCCCAATAAGTGGCAAAATATTTTTAGTATAAAATTTATAGCCCTGAATGTAAGGTGTTTTGGTTGGCATAGAAGTTTCTAAAATCACAAACGTGCCGTTTGGTTTTAGTACCCGTAATATCTCTTTAAGTCCTTTTTCCAAATTTTCAAAATTCCTGATGCCAAAGGCAACAGTTATGGCATCAAAAGTATTGTCTTCAAAAGGCATGTTTTCAGAATCCCCTAAAATCATGTCTATTTTTGTTTCCAAGCCTTTTTTCTTTATTTTTTCTTTCCCAATGGCAAGCATGCCGCTGCTAATATCCAGACCTATAATTTTTTCGGCATGGGTTTGGGCCAAGGCTATCGCCAAATCGCCTGTGCCAGTAGCAATATCCAACACAGCTTTGGAATTGGACGCCTTTACCAATTTAATCACTTTTTTTCGCCATTTCACATCAATTCCAAAAGATATCACACGGTTCAATCCATCATAATCCCCAGAAATGGTGTCGAACATTTTGGCAACCTGCTCTTTTTTCCCTAAATCACTATCTTTATAAGGTTTAATTTTTGTCAAAATCTATTTTTATGGCAAACCTACATAATTTATTTCTACTTTAAAATAAAGTCAATTAAGTAATGTGGAAACATTTAAAGGAGTCATGCTTAACCACATAAACGCACATAATAGTTTCGTTTTATGCCGCTGTATCTATTTTATAGTATCTTTGTTTCACTTTTTATGATTATCAAACAATGAAAATAATTATTGCCGGTGCTGGTGAAGTAGGATTTCATTTGGCTAAATTGCTCTCTTACGAATCTCAAGAAATCACTTTAATAGACCCAAACAAAACAAGTTTAGCTTATGCTAATGCCCATTTGGACATTCGAGTCATTAAAGGCGATTCTACCTCTATTTCCATTTTAAAAGAAGCACGGATTGATAAATGCGAACTGTTTATAGCGGTAACATCCAGCGAAACCACCAATATTACCATTTGTGTATTGGCAAAACAATTGGGTGCTGAAAAAACCATAGCCAGGATTTCCAATACCGAATTTATACATTATAAAGATGAAGTTGGGTTTACAAAATTTGGTATCGATGAGTTGATTTCACCCGAAGCCTTAGCCGCTGCTGAAATTGAATTATCATTAAAAAAATCATCTTTTAATGAAAATTATGCGTTTGAAGATGGTGCCTTGACCATGGCTGGATTGACACTTTCCAGATCAGCATCCTTTGTGGGGAAAACCGTTAAAGAAGCCGCCCAGATTTTTCCAGAAATACATTTTGTACCTATTGCCAT
>CAXBNH010000195.1:0-5955 GCA_963976905.1 uncultured Algibacter sp. | reverse complement strand
CTATTTTGTTGAAAAAACGTTTAAAGTGGACTTGGGCGATTATTACAGAGCTTTTTTGGAAATACGGATGCGTAAAAATGGCAGAACCAAATTTTTGGATATTCTGAAAAAGCAGTTGACCAAACGGATGGATGATACTGATAACGTAAAATAAGACACCCAAGATGCTTCAACTTGGGTGTTTCTCATTTTGAGGGAAATCTCATTTTATTTGGTCGTTTTTAGATACGGTATTTTTTTGGAAAGTACCAAAACTCTCTATTCTATTACATTGAAAATGAGAGAAAAAAAACACCCAAGTAGCCTTAACTTGTGAATAAAATCCATCATACTACCCCAATTTTGTAGAACGAAAGTCAAATCAGGTCAGGGGCTATCATTTTAGATGAAAGCAAAACGGTAGTCCCTTACTTTTAATCCGTTCTATTATGCCCACAAGTATTATTACCACAGACGACCTTCGAGAATTCAAAATGGAACTGCTCGATGATATTAAAGAACTACTTAACAGCCAATCTGGCCATATTACCAAAAGGTGGTTAAAATCCCCTGAAATAAAAAAACTTTTAGGAATCTCTTCCGGCACTTTACAGAATTTAAGAATCAATGGCACATTGCCCTACACCAAAGTAGGGGGTGTACTCTATTACGATTATGAAGAAATAATGAGCGTAATGGAAACTAACAAAATTCATAACAAATTTTAAAATCGTTTTGGAGCAGGTCAATTACATCAAGCACTTGAACGCTGTATTCTTACAATTCTCAAAAGACAGTCGTTTAAATCCCACGCACATCAGTTTGTACGTGGCCTTATTCCAGTTGTGGAACAACTATCACTTTCCTATGGAATTCTATGTCAATCGAGAAGAAGCGATGCGGTTTTCCAAGATTGGTTCAAAAACTACCTACCATCGCTGCATCAAAGAACTACATCATTGGAATTACCTATTGTACGAACCCTCACATAATCCATTTAAAGGCAGCCGAATCAAGATGTTCAATTTTGGGACAAGTGATGGACAAGCTCTGTACCCAAACGATACCAATATCGGGACAAGCAATGGACAAGCGGTGGTATCTATAAACAAACATATACAAACAGGAAGAAACAAAGCAAATGATACTAAACTTGACCAACCAAAAAATGAAAATGAAGTCATTGATTTTTTTGAAAAGGAAAATTGGCCAGGAGTGGAGGCCAAAAAATTTTACAACCATTACCAAGGTATCGGCTGGAAAGTAGGTGGCAAAACAAAAATTGTTAATTGGCAAGCCACAGCTCGCAGCTGGATGTTAAAAGCGGACGAGCTCAAACAAGAAAAAACGATGGTCGCAGTTAGCCAAAATACGGACAACCTAAAGACGAGTTCCAACAAAAATTATAATGAACCCTTATGAATCTCCACAAACCACATATCATTACCGAGGGTAGCGTTCAATACACCTTGGGAGAACTGAAAGACAATCAAATGCTTTATGATTTTGATAAAATGCTCATTTATCTCAATGCCAAAGGAAAACTACTTTTTGGCAAAAAATTCAAAATTTTTGAAGAAGACCGTGATATTGTATTCAAGCTCTGTAATTATTTTATCAGGGATGAAGCTAATTGCAAAAAATTGAATATCGACATCGACAAAGGCATTTTACTTTCCGGTCCTGTTGGTTGCGGAAAGACCAGTTTAATGAAGCTGTTACGCCATATTGTGCCACATCAAAAATCGTATGAAGTTATACCCACACGGAACATTGCATTTGCCTTTAACAATATTGGTTACACCATTATTGAAAATTATGGCGATAAGAGGTTTTATTGTTTTGATGATTTAGGTGTAGAACCAACTGGAAGGCATTTTGGTAAAGATTGTAATGTAATGGGAGAAATCATTCTTTCCCGTTACGATTTATTTTTGGGCCACAAGATTAAGACCCACGCAACCACAAATTTAAATGCTAAAGAATTGGAGGAACGTTACGGGAATAGGGTTCGTTCAAGAATGCGACAGTTGTTCAACTTGATTGCCTTTGATAAGAGCAGTCGTGATAAAAGAGATTAACCCTGGTTATGATTTTCTTCCTCTAAATGAAGCAATTCGTGAATTATATCGCTTTCGTCCAAGTATTGAGCTAACCATTTTTGTCGGGACAGCCAATTGATATATTCCCTATCAGATTCCCAAATATCTTCGACAAATTCCCCTTGGTATTTACCGAAGCTGAATTTAATTCCGGAATCTTGTTCATCAACTTCAGTTTTGAACAACTTGTGGTAAGTTTCCAATAATCCTTCCTCTCTACATCTAAAATACAGCCACTGTTTTTTATACCCTTTGTATTGTCTTCTTTTTTCAAGGTATTTTACCTTTTCTACATCAGATAAAGTCTTGTATGAATGTCGTTTGGTTTTAGGTTTAAAAAACCAGCCAATGGCAATTCCCAAGATGTTTTGGATGACGTTTAAAAAGAAAATTGCAAGTATTCTCATTTTCTGACTTGTCAAAAATATTAATGTAATCAGTACATTAAATTTACGAAAAATGCTTGAAAAATTTAGGTTTTAAATACAAAAACGCGAAGGTTATTTTTTAGCAAAAGATTTAAAAACAACAAAGGCTTCTTTAAAAAAAGAGAAAATTATTTCCCTCAAACTCTTTACAATCTCAATAAACAATTCTCTCATAATCCATAATTTAAATAGTTATACAATCCCATTAAAATGGCCAACGCCATTGCTCTTATATTTTTAGGCTTCAAAAAATAGTCCGCTTCATCGCTATTGGTAACAAAGCCCATTTCAATGAGTATGGTAGGGCGAATTGTAATATTTTCACGTAGCACTTGAAAATTTGCGAATTGGACACCTCGTTTTTTAAAACCTAATTTTAAAGTGCTTTCTGCCAAAATTGACAAACCCATTGCAATGGATTTTTTCAGATTTTCTTTATTAGTATTGGAATTATGCACATAAACATCTATTCCTTTTGAAGAAGAATTTGAGGCATTGCAATGTAACGAGATAAATACGTCAGCGTTCAAACTTTTAGCCAATCGATTTCTATCAGATAAAGAAATTAAAGTGTCCTTATATCTGGTCAAATACATATCAAATTTATCATTCAAAAGGTTTTCATTTAACCTTATAATTTCTTTGGCAATATTCAACACTACATCCTTTTCTTGAACCTTATTCACACCAATTGCACCAGAATCTTTTCCACCGTGCCCAGGGTCTATTACAATAACTTTTTGTTGACCGGAAACCACACAGAAATGTAACATCAAAATCACAAAACTGACGTTTTTGGGCTTTATCCACTTCCAAAATTTTAGGGTTATCAACATAGCACTTTCCAATTTTCATAAAATTTGATACCAATTCGCATCAAATAAAAACAATTGATATCAAAACTTATTTTATTCACAATTTATTGATTATCAGTTATTTGTATTGCAATATACACTATTTTTCAAATATCAAAATTGACGTAAAATCTAAATCACTTTGATTATGAAAAAATTACATTATGTAACCATCTTATCATTACTTATTTCAAGTACAACTTTTGCACAAATTGGAGGTATCGAAGATTCTGTAAACGATGTTTCCGATACCATCCGTACCATTTTCCCCATTATTTTGGGCGTTATCTTCTTAATTGGCTTTCTATTTAATGCCGGACATTTTTTTGGAGAAAATGCTGATTTAAAAAAAGGGATTACCCGCGTACTGGTCTTTGTATTGATTGCGGGAGCAGTCGTGGGCATCTTTACTTATCTCATTAGCATCGTAGTCTAATGAAAAGGTTTGAAGTGTATAAAAACATACGCAAGCGAGCCGTGATAATGGGTCTGCCCATATCATTGTTCGCTTTAATGATGACCGTTGTTATAGGCTCATTACTGTTCATCATCTTTTCTTTCAGCTTTATTGTTATCATTTCAGTATTTCTACTGAACGGTGTATTGTATATCGCTTTGACCCACATAACCAAGAATCCTGCTTTGATGCACATCAAAAAAGTATTCCCACAAACTATCAGCAATAAAAAAGGAAGTCGTTTATATTATGAAGAAGATTAACCTATCGGCATATCATCCTATTTTGGATATTCAAGACCATATCGTTTTTGCGAATAACGGCAATGTGGTATTGGGCTACCAAGTGGACAATCCTGAAATCTATTCCCTGGCGGAAAAGGATTTTGAGGATATTCATGGTTCATGGTTTCAGGCGTTTAAATCGTTACCCGTTGCAACGGTTATCCATAAACAGGACATTTATCAAAAAAAGGAATATTTAGCTGAAGAACTTCCGAATAAAAGCTTTTTGCAACGAGCCACACACGATTATTTCAAAGGTCGAGAGTTCATAAAGCATTCATCTTACCTATTCTTTATCCTTCCGTATAACAAGGCTTTGAACGCCCCAAAATTTACCAATCCATTCCGCAAGGTTGAAAAGGGTATTCATAAGCAAATGGACCATAATGTACAGGAATTCATTGCATCGGTAAACGATGCTGTTTCCTTTGTAAATAACAGTCGGAAGGTGTCATTGATGCCTTTGGGTATTGATAAAATACTATCATTGACCAATGCCTATTTCAATGGATTCAACGATGGTTTTGACACCGATATTCAACTAAAGAAATCGAATATTGAAATTGGCGACCATCATTTTGAAGTGTTGGCAATCAATAGCGAATTATGTTTTGGCGATGTGGTTCAGAGTAGCAAGACCAATGATAAATTTACTTCGGATGATTTTGTATTCCACCAAGGATTTATTGATGGATTAGGATTGAATCTTAATGAAAATCATATTGTCAACCAAATCATTTATTTGGATGACAAACACAAATGGCGAAAGCTGTTGGACAAGAAAATCGAGGAACTCAAAAAGAGTTCCAATTTTGGAACACAGAACAAAGTCATCTTAAAGAAGATTGAAGACATTGTTGCCAAACTCAATGAGGATGATAGTTCACGAATAATTCGAGGGCACTTAAACATTGTATTCTGGGATAAAGACGAAGCACAATTAGAAAGAATTGCTTCCAAAATAAAAACCGAGTTCAAAGAACTTGATATAGTTCCGTATTACCCAAAAGGCGAAGAACGTAAGCAGTATTTCTTAAACTCATATTGCTGTTTTACATCCAATTTTTCAAATGAGGACTTATTTGTAACGGATTTAAAACACGCCCTTTGCCTGTATATCAACAACACAAATTATCAGACGGATCCCACAGGTGTCATCTTTAATGATAGACAGCATAATATTCCGGTATTAAAGGATGTATGGGATGAAAAGAAGAAACGCATCAAAGCTCGAAACTTTGCCATTTTCGCACCTACTGGAGAAGGAAAATCTTTTTTGGCAAACAATATTCTACGCCAATATTTTGAGCAAAATGTTCGGTTGGTCATTATTGATTTAGGTGGTTCGTATTCAAAATTCGCCAAGCTCTATCCAGACGACCATATCATACTTCGGTATGAACAGGGTAAAAACTTGGGCATCAATCCATTTTATATCTCTGATATTAATGACTTGACACCAGAACGGTTAGAAGATTTAGCAATCTTCCTTTTAGAGCTTTTAGCTTCTGGAAAGTCAACTACCAAAGCTGAAGAAGTCGCCGTCAAAAAAGTGCTTCGGTACTATTATTTACAGAATGTTGACAGTACACATTCCCTTGAAAATTTGTATCAGTTCGTTGATGCCAAAAAGGACACGCTTTTAAAAGAACTACATATTCAAGAGCAACATTTCAATATTTACGATTTTCTACACATTCTTTCCGAATATGTCGATGATGGTTTGTACAGCTTTTTGTTTAATGTAAGTGAAGACCAAACCTATAAAATCGAGGACAAAAGATTAATTGTCTTTGAACTCGATGAAGTCAAGGATAATAAGGAAATCCTTTCCGTAATGTTAAAGCTGAT
>CAXBNH010000194.1:0-5992 GCA_963976905.1 uncultured Algibacter sp. | reverse complement strand
GCTATTAAGTTAAGAGCGGGGTGATTCTCTACTAACTTAACAATGGAGAGCCTTTGTATCGCTGAGTCGTCTACTACTACACAGTTTAAAGTCATAACATTATTAATATTTCGGTTAAGATATCGACAATAGTACAAAAAATTCGGGTAAAAACCAAAAAACATCGTTAAACTGTTGTTTTTAACAAATTTTTAACATTTGATTTTGTGGTGTAAATATACGTCTAAATATTGTATAAATATATATTGTATTATATGGTTTAATTACCTATTTTTGCACCCAATTTTTAACAATAAACTGTTTTCATCTTAAATCCCGTTTTATCTGAAGAACAGATAAAGGAAACAGTAAAGAAATACGAAGATTTTCTTGTTTCTAAAGGAGCGAAGATGGTAGCCAAAGAAGATTGGGGGCTAAAAAAATTAGCATACCCAATACAAAACAAAAAAAGTGGTTTTTATCACTTATTTGAATATCAAGTTGCTGGAGAGGTTATTGACCTTTTGGAAGTGGAATTTAGACGTGATGAGCGTTTTATGCGTTACTTAACGGTAGCTTTAGATAAACATGCGGTGTCTTGGGCAGAGAGAAGAAGAGTTAAACTTAAAGCAAAAGCGTAATTATGTCATCTATAGAACAACAATCGAAAAGTAAAAAAGACGGCGAAATCAGATATTTAACCCCGTTGAATATTGATACCAACAAACAAAAGAAATACTGTCGTTTCAAAAAATCTGGGATCAAGTATGTAGATTATAAAGATGCAGACTGGTTATTGGGTTTTGTGAACGAGCAAGGTAAAATTTTACCAAGACGTTTAACAGGAACTTCTTTAAAATATCAAAGAAAAGTGTCTGTTGCCGTAAAAAGAGCACGTCACTTAGCATTAATGCCTTACGTGGCAGATTTATTAAAATAAAATACCGATAACAATGGAACTTATATTAAAACAAGACGTTGAAAATTTAGGATTTAAAGACGATGTTGTAACAGTTAAGAACGGTTATGGTAGAAACTTTTTAATTCCTCAAAAATACGCCATTTTAGCAACAGTATCTGCTAAAAAAGTATTGGCTGAAAACTTAAAGCAAAGAGCATTTAAAGACAAAAAAGTAATTGATGATGCTAAAAAAATAGCTGAAGCAATTAAAACATTGGATATTAAAATAACCGCTAAAGCTACTGAAGGAGCGTCTGCAGGTGATAAATTGTTTGGTTCTGTAACCAAATCAGATTTAGTAGAAGCGTTTGAAAAAGAAGGCCATTCAATTGACAAAAAGTTTGTTACTGTAACTGGTGGAAACATAAAACGCTTAGGGCAATATAATGCTGTAGTGCGTTTGCATCGTGAAGTTACATTCGATTTTCCTTTTGAGGTTATTGCGCAAGCAAATTAAGGCCTAAATACATATAACAAAAAGCCCGATATTTTTATCGGGCTTTTTTATGCGGTATAATTTTAAAATCCTTCAAAAACGCCTAGTCCAAATAAGGCAAAATCATATTTAACAGGATCTTTTGGGTCTAATTTTCTTAAAGCAGTATCGAGTTCTGATAATGCTTTGCCATCATTTTGTTTTCGGTTTAACAGGCCTAGTTTTCTGGCTACATTTCCAGAATGCACATCCAGCGGACAAGAAAGCTGGCTAGGAGAAATATTTTTCCAAATACCAAAATCCACACCAGATCTGTCACTTCTTATCATCCACCTTAAAAACATATTGAGCCTTTTCGCTGCTGAATTTTTTAGTGGGTCGCTCACGTGTTTTTGGGTTCGTGGGAGATGCTCTATTTCAAAAAAAGTGCTTTTAAAATTTGAAATAGATTTTTGAAGCGATTTTTTTTCAGCATATTTTAAAAAAGCCGATTCCAAGCCACCGTGATTTCTATAAATATGTTGAAGTGAATTTATAAATTGAATAAAATCATCGCCATTAAAAGTACGGTGTACAAATGGCAGCAATCTTTCTAAATCAGTTTCTATGTGATTCATTATAAAATCATACGGCGCATTGTCTAGCAAGTCCATCATCCGGTTTGCATTGTTGATAATGCTTTTCCGGTTGCCCCAAGCGATTGTCGCGGTTAAAAAACCAGCGATTTCAATGTCTTCTTTTTTGTGGAATTGGTGTGGAATTTGTATTGGGTCACTTTCAATAAATTTTGGATTATTGTATTGGATGACTTTGGAATCTAGGAATTCTTTTAATTCGGATGTGTTCAAGCTAAAATGGTGTTTTGGTTTTTATAAAGACGTTAAAAATACTAATTAATACTTTAATTTCAGGGAGCATATGCTATTTTGATGGTTTTTCTGTTCATGGAGCAATGCGCTGTAAATATCGATGAAATAACCAAAAAACACTTTTAAAAGAGAAATTCATGCGATTTTATTGGTTAAAAATAAATTTTTTAACGTTATTTGGTCTACTAAATATTATACATTATGAAAAAAATGATTGTCCCAATTATCGCTTTGCTTTTTATGGGTTGCGATGAAAATGAATTGATACCAAACGTGGAACCTGCATCTGCTGTGGAAGCTTTAACAGAATACGCGACCATAAACAAAGTGTTTCAAGATATAGGTAACAATACTGGTGATGCTATTTTGAACGCCGAAAGTTCAACAACTGCTTCAAAATCCAGCGACGCTAAAACAGAACCTGTTGGCCCAGATGTAACGATTGAGCCATTGGATTTTACTACATTCCCTAAAACCATTACGGTTGATTATAAATCAGGTGTTTTATGCAAAGATGGTATTACTCGTAAAGGTATCGTTACCATCGTTTCAACCGATTGGTACGGTAAAGAAGATAGTGAGCATACTGCAACTTTTACCAATTATTATCATAATGATTACAAAGTAGAAGGTACGCACCTTGTTAAGAATTTAGGATTGAATGAAGATGAAAATTCTGTTTTCAGCATAACTATTGGAAATGGAAAAATCACTACTAAGGAAGGCGCGTCTATCAGTTATACTGAAAACTCAACCAGAACTTGGGTTTCTGGTTCTAATACCCCTTTAAATATTTGGGATGATGAATATTTGTTGGATGGCAAACAAACAGGAAAGAGTTCTAAAGATATTAATTATGCTTTAACGGTTGACGAATCATTACATTTTGTGTTATTGCCTAGAAGTATAGAATCTGGTATTCTGGATGTGGAAGTGGCCAGTATAAAAAATGTAAAATTAAACTATAACGATTCTACCATAACCATATTTGGTAAATCGTATCCTTTTGGAAATTGATTATTGAAAATTGATTTCAGTTATAATCAAAAAGGGCTTATAGAAATTCTATAAGCCCTTTTTGTATGCGTTATTTTAAGATACTAGTTGTTGGTTATTTTACCATCAACCATGACCAGTTTTCTATCTGCTAAATTGGCCAATTCTTCATTATGGGTCACAATCACAAAAGTTTGTCCAAATTCATCACGCAACTTAAAAAAGAGGCTGTGCAGATTTTCGGCAGATTCGCTATCCAAATTTCCTGAAGGTTCATCGGCAAAAATCAAATCAGGGTTGTTTATCAAGGCTCTTGCTACAGCCACACGTTGTTGTTCGCCACCAGAAAGTTCGCTGGGTTTATGGTCGTATCGATGCGATAAGCCTAAAAAATCCAATAATTCTTTGGCACGTTTTTCAGCATCCGCTTTTTTTGTCCCTTTTATAAAAGCAGGCAAGCACACGTTTTCCATAGCTGTAAATTCGGGTAACAATTGATGGAATTGAAAAATAAAACCAATATGCTTATTTCTGAATTTAGCCAAAGCTTTGTCATTTAAGCTGCCGGCATTGATATTATTGATGGTTAAATTGTAAACCTCTTTGGTAGACGCTCTATCAAGCGTGCCCAAAATTTGGAGCAAAGTGGTTTTTCCAGCACCCGAAGCACCAACAATAGACACAATTTCGCTTTTGGAAATCTGTAAATCAACACCTTTTAATACGTGCAGATTGTTATAATATTTATGAATGTTGGTTGCTTTTATCATCAATTTATTTACTTGAAAGGCTGAAATTAATACTTTACAGACTACTATACAAGGTTAAATTCTTAGATTTGTAAGCAATAACGATTTTGTGCCACTAAAAGTTCAAATTCTTATAAAAAATAAAAGAAAGATGCCTTATAAACAATTTGAAGAATACAACATGCAGGTAACCGATGGTGTTAAAGAAAGATATAAAAACATTATTGAAGATTTGGGTGAAAACACCAAGCGGGACGGTTTGCTAAAAACCCCAGAACGTGCTGCCAAAGCCATGCAGTTTTTAACACAAGGTTACCATCAAGACCCTGTGGAGATTCTTAAAAGTGCCATGTTTAAAGAATCTTACAATGAAATGGTCATTGTGAAAGATATTGAATTGTATTCCCTTTGCGAGCATCATATCTTGCCGTTTTTTGGAAAGGCCCATATTGCTTATATCCCAAATGGGCATATTGTAGGATTGAGTAAATTGCCCAGAGTGGTTGATGTTTTTGCACGTAGATTGCAAGTTCAAGAACGTTTAACAGAGCAAATTCTAGATTGTATCAACGATACTTTAAAACCTCAAGGTGTTGCCGTAGTAATTGAAGCCTCGCACATGTGCATGATGATGCGTGGGGTGCAAAAACAAAACTCGTTAACTACTACTTCTGGGTTTAGAGGTCAGTTTGAAAAAATTGAAACCAGAAATGAGTTTTTGAAATTGATTGGAAAATAATTTTGGTATGTTTCTTGATTTCAAAATGTGGAAGAGATTTCCTCCTTCGAGGAGATGACAAAACTATTTTTTAATGAATAAATATAAAAAATTAGTCTTGAGCATTTTATTTGATGCCATTGGATGCGTTTCTTTTATCATTCCGGGTATTGGAGAGTTTTCAGATATTGTTTGGGCGCCATTTTCGGGTTGGATAATGACCAAACTTTATAAAGGAAAAGCGGGTAAAATTGCGGGTTTTATTTCATTTGTTGAAGAAGCGTTGCCCGGTTTTGACGTGATACCAACGTTTACGCTGATGTGGATTTATACGTTTGTTTTTAAGAAGGAGAATAAAAGTTGAATTTCAAATGATTAAACTTTGTTTTTGGATTAGCTTAAAATTACTTGTTTTTTAATTCAGTTCTTTGTTAGCAATTGGGCTTTATTTTATTATTTCTTTAAACATTGAGGTGTCCAGAGCAACGAATATATTGTCTTTTACTTTTTCAATTTCTTTTTTGGTCAACTTCGTTTTCTTTAAAAAGTAGTCACGCATATATAAAACTTATCCGCCTTAAAACGACGGATAAGCCTTATCTTAAAAATTAAAAACTATAATTAATTCCCAAACTAATATTCCTCCCCATATTAAAAATACCATCAGGTTTTAAACGCGATAAATGATTGATATAGGTTTTATTGATCAAGTTATTTCCAGAAATAGTGATGGTTAAATCAGTTTTTAAAACTTGCAAAGTGCCACCAAATCCAGCACTTAATAGACTGTAACCATTTGTGTTGGTTTCAAATAAACCCACGTTCTTTTGGTTAAACGTGGTTCTAAGTTTTACAAACACATAACTTTCTTTTGCCCAATTTTTATCAAATTCAGCTCGAATGGTGTTGCTTAAAGAATTGGCAGGAATCAATGGTAAATAATCTCCATTGTTTTGTTTTCCTGTTACGGTTTCAAAACCCGATTCCATATGCAACCAATCCAGCGGGTGTGGGTGCCAATGAAACCCAAATTCGCCCCCATACAAATTGGCATTGTTTTGGAGATAATTGTAAACGGGAGCATCATTCATAATAGTCCCATTGGGCGATAAATAGATATAATTATTTATGGCGTTGTAGAATACATTGGCAAAAATCTCAAAATGTTCACTGTTATATTCCAAAGCCACATCGGTTTGAAAATTCTGTTCACTTTTTAGGGTTTCGTTGCCTATTTCAAATCGGTTGGTGCCTTCGTGCGTTCCGTAAGAAGTCAGTTCTGCT
>CAXBNH010000193.1:0-6043 GCA_963976905.1 uncultured Algibacter sp. | reverse complement strand
ATCAAACGGTTAAAACGAATCAACTTGCTTTTTATTAATAGAACTCAGGTTATAAAGTAAATACCTTTAATGAATTAAGTTTAGGAATTGGAATTGAATTTTGGTATTAACTAAAGAAAAATGATTTTACAAAGCCACTATTTATCTACGTTTTAAGCAAATAATCCCATTCCAAATTACTTTTGTTGTTTTTTAAACGGGACAATGTTTTTAGGAACACAATAGCCGTGATAAGTGCATCGCCACTAGCGGTATGCCTGTCTATTAAGGGCACGTTAAGTTCTTTTGCCAATTCATCTAAAGAATAATTTTTAAGGGATTCCTGATAGATGATGTGCTTTGATTTTTTATAAAGCACCGCCGTATCGATAAACTTATTTTTTAACTTTCCCAAACCGTGCCGCAAAAGCATGCTGTTTATCATACGGTAGTCAAAACGAGCGTGGTGCGCGATTAAAACATCAGTTTTTATATACTCTAAAAAGGCTTCGATGGCTTCTAATTCCGATATTTTTTTTAAATGTCCTTTTTTTAAAATACCATGGATTTTTACGGTGTCTGCCTTAAAGATTTCTTGATCTATATAGATTTCAAAATTACTGCCTACCGATATCATTTTGTTTTGTATGGTAACAGCACCAATGGAAAGAATCCTGTCTGTTTCAGAATCAAAACCAGTAGTTTCCGTATCAAAAGCCACAAAACGCGCACTTTGGATGTCTGCTTTTTTTGAATTTTCAAAATCATCCAAATACTTTTTCCAAAATTCAGGCGCGTTTTTATGCTTGTTAGAGAACCAATTGAAAATCATTTATAAAACATTTGATAAATTAAAACGAAGTTTAAGAGAGTCCTGAATTTCCTTAATAGGCTTAAAGCATCTTTTTAGCTTTAACTGTTCTTCTTTGGTAAGTGACGATAATTCTATAAACTTGCCTGTGTTGTCATGCAACAACCCCTGTCTTGTCTTAAATTTCAACAACGCTTTAAAGGCATAGGCACAGGAGTTGAAAAGCTCCTTGTTATTGGGATCCAATTGTGCCAGTTTTTCAAATCGCTCAGCGGTATTGTTAACATTTTTCACTTGTTTACTTAATGAAAGTACGCGTGCCGCATCAATCAATGGCATCAAACCCTTGCTTTTTATGTTGAATAAATCTTTATGCTCGCCATTTTGCTCTACCAAAAACTGTTTGAAAAAGCCTAATGGTGGTGGACTTTTTAAAGCATCTTTGGCTAAATATTTAAAGAAAACAGAAGAACCTTCCAAGGTTTCATAAATGCTTTCTGTTAAGGCATCCACCAGAGATGGTTCGCCATATTCGAGACTGTAATCAAAAAATATAGAAGATAATAAAATACCTTTTTCATCAGCATTCAAAATCCACTCATTAAATTGGGCTTTCCATGCTGTAATGGATTTGCACCATTCTACATTGCTAGCCATCATATCTGCCTTGCAATATTCAAAACCAATGATATTGAGTGCTTTGGTTACCAATTTTGCCAATTCCAGAAAATAACTCTGTACTTTGTCATAATCTTTTTCGGGAACATCATCAAAGATAAGCGCGTTGTCTTGATCGGTAAAAAGCAATTGTTCTTTTCGCCCTTGACTGCCTATGGCTATCCATGAAAAAGCTACTGGTGGCGGTGTCCCCATTTTTTTTATGGCCAGTTGTATGGCACGTTCTATAACGGCATCATTTATTTTTGAAATGATTTTTACAATATGCGAAATAGGAATATTTTGCTCTAAATAACTCTTTAATAATGTATTGGCCTTAAGCCGTGCACTTCGTAAATTTTTGTTCTTTTTAGCACGTTTTATATCTTTTAGCAGCACAGAAGGATTGTTGCCCAACGTAACCAAAATATCGTGATGGGTTAAAATACCTGCTAATTTAGAATTTGATGTGCCATCTTTGGTAATGCACAAATGGCTAATGTTATGCTGGATCATGAGCAACTGGGCATGGGCAACCGTGATGTCTTTTTTGTCGCAAATAACTGGAGAAGACATAATGTTTACAATAGGTGTAGTAATAGGAAACTTACCGGTTGCAATCTTGTTCTTAATATCGCTATTAGTGATAATACCCACAGGATGTTTGTTTACATCAACTACAATGATACAATTGATTTTATGCTCACACATTTTGCCAGCAGCATCTTTTAAAAGCGAGTCTATATGGCATGTAATGGGTGTTTTTGTGTAATCCGCAGTTTGGAAATTGGCAATATCCTGTGCGCTATTGGGAAGATAATCTACAAAAATCTTATCATTTTCTTCTGCCGTGTAGGGATCGTAAGTATTACTGGCAAACGAAGTAATAAGGTATTTGTAAACTTTAACGTGATTGTGGGTTACAGATTCAAATACTTCAATAGGAATGGCATATAAAATAGATTCTTCATTAGCAACCGCTGTTAATTTATAGTTCTCTTTGGTCATGAGTGCCCGTAAGCCGAAAACATCCCCTGTATCATTAATGCCTACAATGTTTTTATTGGTTTCGCTGGTATGGTACAAATTTACGGCACCATCGCGAACAATGTAAAAATGACTGTGATAGGGATCGTCTTTTTCAAAAAGGGTATCCCCTTTTTCTAAATAAATAATGTTGACTTGTGAAGCGATTTTGGTCAGGCTTTTTTCCCCAAGCATGTTGAATGGTGGGTAGCCACTTAAAAAAAACGATACACGATCTGCTATTGAATTTTGCATAAAACTATTTTAAAACGAAAAGATTTGGTTTCTTTGTGGGTTATATCATTTTGAAATCCAGTAATAATTCGTTTTCAATGGAAGCCTGTAAATGGTCACCTTTAAAAATCAATCCCGTTCCTGCGGCTGGTGTGCCTGTAAAAATAAGGTCGCCTGGGTTTAAGGTCATATATTTTGAAACAAAAGCAATGATTTCAGCAAAGTTGTAAATCATAAAATCGGTATTGCTCACTTGCTTTTCTTCGCCGTTAATCACTAAATTAAAATTAATGTTGTTTAAATCTGGAAAATCTGAAACGGATTTGAAATCTGAAATTGGCGAAGCACCATCAAAACCTTTTGCCAAAGACCAAGGCCCTTTGGTTTCTCTACTGGCCGTTAAAATATCTTTTGCAGTATAATCAATACCGACCGCAATGGCGCTAATGTAGGATGTAGCATCGCTTTCAGATACATCTTTGCCAGTTTTGCCTATTTTCACAACCAATTCTACTTCATATACAATTTCATTTGTAATACTTGGGTATGCTACATCTTTGTTGCCAGTCACCAAAGAAGAATCTGGTTTTGTAAAGATTAATTGCGCTCCTGTTTTAAGTGATTTTATTTCTTCTTTGCCACTTACATAGTTTTTGCCAATGCCTATTATTTTCATGTTTTGCTATTTTAAAAGGATGATGATTTTCAAATGTTAAAAGTAATAAAATAAAAAAAGGAATTTGGTACGACTTATCATGTTTTGTTATAAATTTACTTGAATTGACACATTAAAATTATTTCAAAAATTAATACATAAACTATCATGGCAAAATCTCAAGATGCAAAAAAAAAATGTAAAAAAGGAAGCTGTTTTAAGCCCTAAAGAGAAAAAGGCTGCTAAGCTTGCTAAAAAGGCAAAACGAACTTAATTAATGTGAATTTATTAATGATGTGGACTTAAAAACCAACTATCCCCAAGGCAAGCCACAGGGGTATTTCGTGGTTTCATTTTGACCTTTGGATCAAAAACCGAAATTCCTTATTTTAGATTCCCGTTTTATTCATTGTTCTATATTTCATAATAATGAATTCATGAATCTTACGATTTCAGCGGAAACCCCGATGCAAGCATACGGGGAATTCTTTTCGATTAAAAGTAGTAACTGTTATAACCAAAAAAGGTTTCAGAAATTATCTGAAACCTTTTTTGGTTATATTAAAATGCTACTTTATTTTCTGCTATTTCAAATACGCCAAAACATTTGCCTCAATACGCTTTTGAATATCATTAACATCGGCTTTTACAAACGTTTCGCCTGTGATATTTTCATAAAGTTCAATGTAGCGCTCTGAGACTGTTTCAATGTAGTCGTCGCTCATAAAAGGCACGGTTTGTCCTTTTAATCCTTGAAAATTATTGGCAATGAGCCATTGGCGCACAAACTCTTTACTTAATTGCTTTTGGGTTTCGCCATTGTCTTGACGTTCTTGGTAGCCATCGGCATAAAAATAACGCGAGGAATCTGGGGTGTGTATTTCATCAATCAACACAATCTTACCTTCTTTGGTTTTTCCAAACTCGTATTTGGTATCCACTAAAATCAATCCACGAGACGCTGCTATTTCAGAACCACGTTGAAATAATTTACGTGTATAATCTTCTAAAACCATATAATCAGCTTCTGAAACAATACCGCGTTTTAAAATGTCTTCTCTAGAAATATCCTCATCGTGGTCGCCCATTTCGGCTTTGGTTGCCGGTGTGATGATAGGTTCAGGAAATTTATCGTTTTCTTTCATTCCTTCTGGCATGGGCACACCACACAACATACGCTTTCCTGCTTTATATTCCCGGGCGGCATGACCGCTCATATACCCACGGATAACCATTTCTACTTTAAAAGGTTCGCACAAATGCCCCACGGCTACATTAGGGTCCGGGGTAGCTGTCAACCAATTGGGCACTAAATCTTCTGTGGCCGCCATCATTTTGGTCGCTATTTGATTCAAAATTTGTCCTTTATATGGAATCCCTTTTGGCATCACCACATCAAAAGCCGAAAGCCGATCAGTAGCAATCATTACTAATTGCTCATCATTAATATTATAGACTGCCCTTACTTTGCCTTTATAAACGCTTTTTTGCTTCGGAAAATTGAAATTGGTATCAGTAATTGTGTTCATTTTAAACTCGCGTATGGATTGTTTTGCAAATGTAATTTGTTTGCTGTCATCAAACAAATCTAAATAAAAAAAGGAGATATAAATATACCTCCCTTAAATCTTAAATGTGTTTTATAGTGTTTCATTTGAATCGGATGTTATAAGTGGCGCCAACACCAACGGCTTGTACATTTACATCATTTTCTGCAAATGTATTTTGATAAAAAGCGTAAAGGTTCCAATCCCTGTTGTGGTATCCTATTTGAGGATTCACATACAATCCTCCATCATTATTATCCGCACTCGTTAAAAAACCGTACCCAACATCTGTACCTAAAAACAGACCATCTGGTGTAAAATAATAACGAAAGAATCCTGCGGCAGGAACTACTCCAAAATCATCACCGCCATCTTTTCCAAAATAGTGGCTATAACCAGAGGCTAGACCAATGGCCACGTTCGGATTGAATAAATACTGCCCTCTCAAATCTACACCTACATTAAATGATGAAAAATCATTAACATCACCTACGGGGACTCCCGCGGTCAAACCTGCTTTTAACCAAGAATTGTCTGGCGTGATCTCTATGTCTTCTTCTTGAGCGAAAGTGGTACTCAATGTTAATAATCCGGCTATTAAAAATAATTTTTTCATAATGTTTTTCTTTTATGTTTACAATACAAATCTCTGTAACATATGAAGAAAACATTTATAAGATTTTCAATAAAGTTTATAGAATTAAAAGAAAAACCATTAAGAACATCAGTTGATAAATTGATTTTCAAAGAAAAAGCCTATTAACTTAATAACTGGCTTTTTAGCTATTTTTATATTTTTTTCGTTAAAACCCGCGAATTTTGATTTTAAATCATGGCGCAACTGAAAACTGCGGCTGCAACTGAAAACCAAAAATCATTCTCTATTCTCAATACTCTTGTAAGCTTCAATCACTTTTTTAACAAGTCTGTGGCGAATCACATCTTTATCGTCTAAAAATATCATACCTACGCCTTCTACGTTTTTAAGAATCAATAAGGCTTCTTTTAATCCAGAAATGGTACGACGCGGCAAATCGATTTGCCCAGGGTCGCCAGTCAATAAAAACTTAGCGTTTTTCCCCATACGGGTCAAAAACATTTTCATTTGGGCGTGTGTGGTATTTTGGCCTTCAT
>CAXBNH010000192.1:0-6048 GCA_963976905.1 uncultured Algibacter sp. | reverse complement strand
CAACATATGTTCCAATTCCAACCCATAAATACGGGAGGCATCGGCAATTTTTACATAAAAATAGGTGTAATTATCATTAAGAATATTTCTTATTTTAATACGAAAAGGCTTGGAGTTTCCAAACGTACAATAGTCAATGGCATCCACACTTAAAAACGGAATGGTGCTTTCATTACCATCAGAATGGAAAATGGAATACACTTTTTTTAAGGCTAAATCTATTTCCTGCCTATCAAATTCATTGTAATAAACACGTATCCATAGCGTATCGTTATCATCTTTATCGTACACCACAATAGAGCCTTGAAACCTCAACAAGTCTTCATAAAAAATGGGCAACTTAATGTTCCTGTTATATTCAGAAAGATAACGATGTAACTTTTCAGTGATAGGATACGATGGTTTCTTTTTGGATATTTTTAAATCTTGCATTGTGGATTCAGTCTAAAATTATTCAAATTTAAAGGTTTTATTGACATTCGAAGTTACAAAAAACCGAAATCATCTGTGTGAACTGAGAATTAACTCAAATAAATTATTAGGATATGAACCCATCTTAAAATCCATATCTTTTTAGAATGAACTACTTTATCCATCATTTTATCGTTTAGATTATTAAAAGCAAATGATTTATAATATATTTGATTACTGCCGCTATGAAAAAATGAAAAATACCCTCTCCATATTACTGATTTGCTTTTTTACTGTCAACGCTTTTTCCCAAAAAGAAGCGGCGAATTGGTATTTTGGATCCAATGCTGGTATCAAGTTCAATGCAAACGGCACGACCACGAATTTAACAGACGGAAAACTGAATACAGATGAAGGCTGTACCACTATTTCTGATAGCAATGGCAATTTGTTGTTTTATACAGATGGGATTACAGTTTGGGACAAAAACCACCAGCCCATGCCCAATGCCAATGCTGCTTTTGGTAATGGATTGTATGGCGACCCTTCGAGTTCACAATCGGCCATAGTGGTCCCCAAACCAGAAGACCCTAATATTTATTATATTTTTACGGTAGACACGTCTTCAAACAATGATGATCCCGACAGAGGCTTCAATTATTCAACAGTAGATTTAACCTTAAACGGCGGCCTAGGCGATGTGGTGACAGCATCAAAAAATAGCAATCTTTTACAGGATAGCTCAGAAAAAATCACAGCTGTTTTAAAAGATTGTGTTTCTAAATCCATTTGGGTCATTACGTTTGCTGCCTTAGGCGGCAAACCAGAATCCTACTTTGACACCTTTTATGCTTATGAAATTTCTAGTTCAGGAATAAACACAACACCTGTGGCATCCCCATTTAATGTTTTTATTGAAGATGCCAGAGGCTACTTAAAATTATCGCCCGACGGAAAAAAATTGGTATGTGCCAATTCCACTTCAGGATTATACCTTTATGATTTTGATACCGCAACAGGTATTGTGAGCAATCAAGAATTTATAAACATCAATTTCAACCCAAGCGGAAAACCACAATCACCCTATGGCGTTGAGTTTTCACAAAACAATACATTATTATATGTATCTGCTTATTACAATCCTTATAGAGAGGAAATGAATTTACCAGAAAGCCAATATGGATCCTTGCTTCAATATGATTTGACAGCTACTAACATAAGCGAGAGTGCAATAGTCATTGATGATCGCCAAATGTACCGTGGCGCCTTGCAATTAGGTCCCAACGGAAAAATATACAGGACCATGAACATAACGTATGGTAGCGGCACACCTTACCTTTCAACAATCAACAACCCCAACGCACGAGGTGCTGCTTGCAATTATGTACATAATGCCGTATCATTGGGGAGAGATTCCAGACAAGGGCTTCCGCCTTTCATTTCGTCTTTTTTTGCTGAAAAAATTGATATTATAGGCAACCAATCCACCTCCACAAACCTACCGCTATGTATTGGAGACACCTACACCTTAAAAGGCCCAGATATTCCTGGTGCCGAATATATATGGACCCGGGACGACCAGCCTTTAAGCAATAATGATTTTGATTTAGAAATTTCGCAAGTTGGTTTATACAAAGTTTTTATAGACCAACAAACAGGCAGTTGTGATGGGTTTCTCGAAGGCCAAGCCTTTGTTACTTACAGCCCTGTACCCGTAGCATATAATACTACATTGGTTCAATGTGATGAAGATGGTATTTCTGGGGGATTCACGCATTTTAATCTTAATGAAGCCGATGCTGAATTGACAAATGGGGTTGATGGCGTATTCACAAAATTCTTTTTGGATGCGGCCAGAACTATAGAAATTGATGGTAGCGACTATAATTATGATGCTAACAACCCAACCCCTATTTATGTAAAAGTTATAAACAATGATAGCAATTGCTTTGACACATCCGTACTAACTTTAGTTGTGAATACCGTGCCTCGTGAAGGTTTTGTTTTTACACCTTTATGTGATGAATTAGGCTCTGAAGACGGTATCAATATCTTCAACTTAAATGATATCACTTTTGAAATCCAAGCACAGAAAAACATGGGCTTGCCCATTGATTATTACGAAACTTTTGAAGATGCCCTTTTGGAAAAAAACGGTTTAGGAACAGCTTTCACAAACAAAACACCTTATGCACAAACCATTTATGCACGTTTTGAAAACCAGAATGCTTGTGAAGGTATTATTGAAGTGCTACTAAACGTTAATAAATTACCAACCATTGAAACTGAAGCCATCGTTTATTATTGCACCAACAAGTTCCCTGAAACCATTTCCATCAATGCGGGTAATTTAAACTTTGGAAATACAGCAGATGAAATAAATACGAATAATTATAATTACGAATGGTCCACAGATGAAAACACGTATCAAATAAACATTAATGAAGCTAAAACCTATCGTGTTTTGGTAACAGATACATCTACCAATTGTTCCAAAGAAAGAACCGTAAGTGTAGAACCCGCAAGCATAGCAGAAAATCCAGATTTTGAAGTAACAGATGACACACAAAACAACATCATAAGCGTTCTAGCTTCTGGAACCGGTAGTTATGAATATGCTATTGACAGCCAAGCCAATGATTTTAACAGCCCTTTTCAAGAAAGTAATGTTTTTGAAAATATCCCGCCAGGGATTTATACCGTACTTATTAAAGATGTAAAAAATGATTGTGGCACGCTGCCCTTGGATGTGCCCGTGATTGGTTTTCCAAAGTTTTTTACCCCAAATAATGATGGCATCAATGATACATGGCAAGTATTCGGTATCTCTGAACAATTTTATGCAGATTCAAAAATTTTAATATATAACCGCTATGGTAATTTGATCAAAGAAATCAATCCTTTGGGCAACGGCTGGGACGGCTTGTATAATGGCGATATACTGCCTGCTGATGACTACTGGTTTTCTGTAAGATTAGAAGATGGCAGAATTTTTAAAAATCATTTTACCTTAAAACGATAAGCTATAACATATAAACAAACAAAAGTGCATTTTATCCGATTTATTTTGCGTTTCATCTATAATTTATCTATTTTTCGCACTTCAATTGAGATTGAATACCTATTGTTTTTACCCAAATAAAGCAAAGTGAAAAAAAACCTACCATATTATATTTCCCTGCTGTTGCTCTTTTGCAGCCTAAACACCTTATTTTCACAACAAATAACTGTTGATGGTTCTGTACCTCTTGACCAACTTATATTAGATAATCTCATCCAAAATGGCTGTGTTGAAATCTCAAATATCACATCATCTATAAACGGCAGTTCATCTGGGTTTTCAAGTTATGGACAGTTTGATAGAGCAACTTCAAATTTCCCATTTCAAAGTGGTATTATGTTAACAACAGGAAATGCAGAATCTGGAGGAAATACCATCACAACTCCGGTTTTAAGTGAAGGCGCTTCCAATTGGGGGGCAGATGCAGATTTAGAAACCGCTTTAGGCATAACCAACACATTTAATGCTACGTCCATTGAATTTGATTTAATATCAACTTCCAATAAACTGCAATTCAATTACTTATTTGCTTCCGAAGAATATTTTAGCACAAACCCGTGTAACATCTCAGATGGTTTTGCTTTTTTAATAAAAGAATCAACGAGCGCTACCTATCAGAATATCGCTATTATACCTAACACAACCACACCTGTTAACACCAACACCATCCACACCGATATATTCAATGCTTCGGGAGGGCTTTTATGTTCTGCACAAAACCAACAGTATTTTGAAGGTTTAGGTATAGGCGACACCAACTACAACGGAAGAACGGTTACTTTAACAGCTGCCGCAACCATAGTTCCATACGTGCAATACCACATTAAATTGGTTATTGCCGATCAGAATGATTTAGAATATGATTCTGCCGTGTTCATTGAAGGCAATAGTTTTAAAATATTGGATTTAGGCAATGATATTTCAACCTGTTTTAATTCGGCTTTACTCGACGCAGACATTCAAAATCCACGGGCAACCTATGAATGGTTTTTAAATAACAACACAACACCAATTAGCGGGCAAACAAACGCCACGCTAAACGCTTCCCAAAGCGGTACCTACCGCGTTGAAGTTACCGTACCGCTACCAAGTGGTGCTGATTGTGTTGAAACCGATGACATTGTTGTGAATCTGAATATAGAAGACCCCATACCAACCCTTACAGATTATCAATTATGTGATGATGCATCCAATGGGGTGGGTACAGAAACGTTCAATCTCGCTATTAAAAATACTGAAGTGGTTGACATTATAAACGCCATTCCATATACTTCTTATAACTATTCTTATTATTTATCTGAAGCAGAAGCTAGAAGCAATAGCAACAGCATCATTGCCCCTATTCAAAACACCACAAGCCCACAAGTTATTTTTGTAAGGATCAATAATACTGATACAGGTTGTTCAACATACACTTCTTTTAATTTGGTTGTAAACACCGCTCCCAGCATCATTGTACCACCCGTTATGGAAGTTTGTGATAATGATGATATTCCAGAAGGATTTTATTTTATTAACTTAACCGAAAATGATGACGATATTACTGGAGGATTACCAAATTTGGCTGTCGAATATTTCTATAATGCCACAGATGCCAATAATGGAACCAACCAAATAACATCACTTTACAGAAACAGAACCACACCAACAGATCAAGTGTTCGCCAGGGTCATCAACACACAAACTACCTGTGTAAGTTCCGTAGTGCCAGTAGATATCAATATAACCGTAAGCCCTATCATCAATTTCGAAACACAATTTATAGATGCCTGCGATACCGATCATGATGGTTTTGCTATTTTCGATTTAACCCAAGTGCTAAATGATATCCTAACCCCAGAACCGCCATTACCTCCTGTAAATTCCGGAAATATTACAGCAACCTACCATGAGTTTTTTGGCGATGCCGAATTGGGCACAAATCCTATTCCAGACCCAACCGCTTATCCTAATATTATTTCAGACGAGCAAACGGTTTATATAAGAATTGAAGACAACACTACGGGATGCGCCTCTGTAGCCCCCATAGAAATCCATACCAATTTAGTATTAACTGCAACAGATATTCAGGATTATGCCGTTTGTGACAACAATGCCGACCCTAATGACGCATTAAATTTTGACCTTAATGTTATCGAATTCTTCATCAATAATAATCTAGACTTAGATTCTGACCCATCTACAATGGACATTAATGTCGATTTCTTTGAACTGGAAGCAGATAGAGATACCAATGTGAATGCCTTGAATAAATCTTTTCTTTATTCTGCACCAAACCAAACTACTTTATACATCCGATTGTTAAACACCAAAAACAATTGTACCGATGTTGAAGAAATAACATTATTAATAAACCCCGTTTTGCTATTCAGTCCAACCGACCCATTGCCCTATTGCGATAGTGATGGCGATGTTACAGATGGCATTACAACTATTGATTTACATTCTTTGGATGATTTGATAACCAATGGCAATACCGATTTTACAACCAGTTTTTTCCCTACCCAAACAGATGCCGATAACAATACGAATCCGTTACCGGATATGTACACCAATACAAATTCCCAAGAAACCAT
>CAXBNH010000191.1:0-6067 GCA_963976905.1 uncultured Algibacter sp. | reverse complement strand
TTCTCTTTAGGATGGAAAAACTTTTTGCTTAATCCCCAGAAATTTTATGTGACCCATTAAAAGTTAGCTCAATAACTACAATATATGGACTAATAATTTATATAATCTCACTTATTTTGGGTTTAATCAATTCACCGAGATTAAATCAGCCTTAAAAAAATCAGGGACAATATTGTAATTTTTTCTAATCTTTTAAAAAATTGATGTTTCTTTTTAAACCTGAAAACTTGGTACGCTTTACAGCGGATTTTTTGAATACCTTCATAAAAACATCTTCTGTAATCTCATCCCAATCTTTTTTGGTCATGGATAACAATTCTGGATGTGGATTGAATAGTGGTTCGTTATGAGATTTCGAGAATCGGTTCCATGGGCATACATCTTGGCAAACATCGCAACCAAACATCCAATCGTCCATTTTTCCTTTAAACTCCGTAGATATGTTTTCTTTTAATTCGATGGTTAAATAGGAAATACATTTGCTGCCATCTACCACATAAGGCTCTGTGATGGCTTCGGTTGGGCAGGCATCAATACAAGCGGTACACGTACCACAATGATCGGTGGTTGCTGAATCATATTCCAATTCTAAATCAATTATCAATTCGGCTATAAAATAAAACGAACCTACTTGTTGGGTCAAAAGATTGCTATGTTTTCCTATCCATCCCAAACCAGATTTTGCAGCCCATGCTTTATCGAGAACCGGAGCAGAATCTACAAAAGCACGTCCGTGAACCTCTCCTATTTCTTCTTCAATAAAATTCAAAAGTGATTTAAGTTTGTCTTTTATTATGAAATGGTAATCGGTGCCGTAAGCATATTTAGAAAGCTTAAACGTGTTTTCAGTTTGGGTTTCCTCTGGATAATAATTCAACAATAATGAAACAACAGATTTAGAGTCTTCAACGAGTTTTGTAGGATCCAAACGTTTATCAAAATGGTTTTCCATGTATTGCATTTGCCCATTCATGTTACTCTTTAACCACTTTTCTAATCTAGGAGCTTCTGCTTCTAAAAAAGCAGCTTTACTTATGCCACATGACAAAAAACCGAGGCGTTTGGCTTCGGTTTTGATTAGGTTTGTATATTTTGTTTTTGAATTCATATTATGAGATTCTGAAACAAGTTCAAAATGACGCTAGCGTCAAAACAAGCCGCCTTGAATGCTCCCTCTTATTTTTCCCAAATGTTTATAGGCAAGTTCGGTAACTTCACGTCCGCGCGGGGTGCGCATGATAAAACCTTGTTGGATCAAAAAAGGCTCATAAACCTCTTCAATGGTTTCGGTGCTTTCACTTACAGCGGTGGCGATGGTAGAAATACCAACAGGGCCACCTTTAAATTTTTCAATGATGGTCAAAAGGATTTTGTTATCCATTTCATCCAAACCATGGGCATCAACATTTAAGGCTTCCAAACCAAATTTAGCAATTTTAATATCAATGGTGCCATTACCTTTTATCTGTGCAAAATCACGAACACGACGCAACAAGGCGTTGGCTATTCTTGGTGTGCCACGGCTACGGCCTGCAATTTCAATGGCGGCTTCCATAGAAATAGGTACATTTAGAATGGAGGCGCTACGTTGCAAAATAGAAGTTAATAATTCAGTATTGTAATATTGAAGTCTGCTTTGAATACCAAAACGCGCTCGCATGGGCGCCGTTAACAATCCAGAACGTGTGGTTGCTCCGACCAATGTAAATGGATTTAAATTGATTTGAACCGAACGGGCATTGGGTCCGGACTCAATCATGATATCGATTTTATAATCTTCCATGGCGGAATACAGATATTCCTCTACAATTGGGCTTAACCTATGGATTTCATCAATAAACAACACATCGCGTTCTTCCAGATTGGTAAGTAACCCTGCCAAATCTCCTGGCTTATCCAAAACTGGCCCTGAAGTTACTTTGATTCCTACATTTAGTTCGTTGGCAAGAATGTTTGCCAAAGTGGTTTTCCCTAAACCTGGAGGACCGTGAAATAAGGTATGATCCAACGCTTCGCTTCGTAAATTGGCGGCTTGAACAAAAATCTGGAGATTTTCCAAGACTTGGTCTTGACCCGTAAAATCATCAAATGATAAAGGCCTCAATTTTTTTTCGACATCTAATTCTTCTGGAGAAAAATTTTCGTTGGATGGATCTAGGTTTTCGTTCATATTAAAGACCCTTCGACTGCGCTCAGGGTAACATTTCGTTTCTTTATAATAGTAAAAAAAAGGATTCCCGTCTTTACTTCGACCCCGCTCATCATAAACTCAGGAATGACAAAAATACTGAAACATGTTCAGCACAAGCAAATATAAACAAAAAGCCTTTCAATCCCGATAGCTATCGGGAGGAAAGGCTTTCTCAAATAATTTGGTTAGGTTTTTAAGCCTATTGTTTTGTGATTTTTTTTACTAAGACCCCTTTATCTGCTACTAATTTCAATAAATATATTCCATTAGATATTGAAGATAAATCAACTACTTCGTTTTCAACATTAATCTGTTTTATTGATTTTCCTAAAATATCATATAAAATTGCTTGTTGAATTTCAATGGTATTGGTTTTTATAGTTAGTTCATTTTTGACTGGATTTGGGTACAGACTTATTGCGTTTTCTAACAATTCCTTTTCCAGACCTAAAGTTGGTGCTCCTAAAACAAAACTATCGAATGCGCTATAAAAACCTGCATTTGAAGTAATTACCACCTTATCAACATCATCAAATATTGTTCCGCCTAAAATATTAACACCATCAACAAAACCTGTAGTTTTGGCACCTGTAGAAACGGTGTTTTTAAAACCTTCAACCTTATCAATGAACGCAGCTGCATATCCATCATGAAAGAATGATTGAAAATCAAACTCTGCTCCATCTGTAGTTTCTAAAGTCACTGTCTCTAATCCAGTATAATACAAAGCTGTTAAGGCTTGACTGGCTGACTCTCCGCTATCTTCATCTTCATACCAATTACCAGCAGAAAGAATGATTCTAACATTTCCATTGGTATATGTTGCAGAACCATAATCTACATTTTCCACGAATGATTCAGCATCAAAATTGATCGTTTGTGCAAATGAATTTAGAGACAAAAAAACAAACAACAGATAGGGCAATAAAAAAGTAATTTTTTTCATAATTTTAAATATTTTTGATGAAAGTATATTTACAGAAAATAAGCATAAATATACCACATTAATTATATTTAAGACCGATTTTAGCGTTATTATTTGACTTTGAACGCTTTTAATCGTAAAAGGACTCAATTCAGACAGCCATGGAAAAGAAAGGCTTTCTCAAATAATTTACTTAGCTTATAATAGTGGATTAAAGCCTATTGTTTTGTGATTTTTTTTACTAAAACACCTTTATCTGTTACTAATTTCAATAAATGTATTCCATTAAATATTTTAGATAAATCAACTACTTCGTTTTCAACATTAATATGTTTTATTGATTTTCCTAAAATATCATATAAAATTGCTTGTTGAATTTCAATAGCATTGGTTTTTATATTTAGTTCATTTTTGACTGGATTTGGGTACAAGCTTATTGAATTCTCCAATAATGGCTGATCATCTCCTAATGTGTTTTCAGCTACAAAGTTCAAGGTTTTTGGATTATTATTTAGTGATACTACAATTTCATTTTCAGCATCCAATATGGCACCCGCAGAAATATGAATATACAAATCTGTAGCGATTATCAAATCATTTACAGGATTTATGGTCAGTACAGCTCCCAAAACCGTTGTTGAACTTACATTTATACTTTCTACAACACTATTATCACTAACTTTTCTTATTTCTATTACGCCACTTCCTTTGGTTATAGGCTCATTAAACGTAATAACAATATTTGAAGACGCTTCAAAATCAGTAGCTCCATCACTAGGGCTACTTGAAGAAATCTTAGGAGGTGCATTGTTATTTTGATAAACATCAGCCTCAGAACTCAAACCCGCTATTGGATCTATTATATCATCATCTCCATCATTATCATAATCCATAACAATAAAATTTTGTGCATCTGCAATACCCAACCCAACCATAGTCGATGTTTCTTCTGTAAAAACGCCACCGCTATTTCTGAGCAAATGCCATCCATTAATAGCTGAATTTAAGGTCAAAAGATCTATATCACCATCAACATCATAATCAATAGGGATTAATTCCCCAACACCCCCTGCCGCAATAGTTGAATTTACAAAACCTGTAATTGGGGACGTACTGCCCGCTGAAAGTTTAACAAAAACACCTCCACCATCATTCCTATAGACATCAGCCTCAGAACTCAAACCCGCTATTGGATCTATTATATCATCATCTCCATCATTATCATAATCCATAACAATAAAATTTTGTGCATCTGCAATACCCAACCCAACCATAGTCGATGTTTCTTCTGTAAAAACGCCACCGCTATTTCTGAGCAAATGCCATCCATTAATAGCTGAATTTAAGGTCAAAAGATCTATATCACCATCAACATCATAATCAATAGGGATTAATTCCCCAACACCTCCTGCCGCAATAGTTGAATTTACAAAACCTGTAATTGGGGACGTACTGCCCGCCAATAATTTGTTGTAATTTTGGGAAAATGATTGATGATAACAAAAAGCAAACAATAGTGATAAAATTAAATAAGTAGTTTTTTTCATAATAATATCATTTTAAATTATAAACAAAAATACTACAAAATAATATTCATAAAGAATTTAATCTGTTTTTTTAGTTGTTACGTCGTTAATTCAACATTATAAAAGCTATATGTAACCTTTTTAAACGACAAGAGTAGATTAATAAAGAAAAAACCTTTCCGAACAGGAAAGGCCTTATCAAATATTGAGCAAAAATTTGGTTGGTTACCCAATTAATTCAAAATAGTAAACTCACAACGTCGGTTAACATCGTATTCTTCATCTTCGCAAATACCTTCTTTATCACAATTGTTAAGCGGTTGCATTTCGCCGTAACCGATGCTTTTCAATCGGTTTCTTTCAATGCCTTGGCTCACTAAATACTCTAACGTAGAGGCCGCACGACGTTTGGATAAATCTAAATTATATTGGTCTGCTCCACGAGCATCGGTATGTGCTGAAACTTCCACTTCCATATCTTTGTATTTCTTCATTAAATCTACTAAAACATTCAGGGTTGTTGCAGCATCTTCACGAATGTTTGATTTATCAAAATCGAAATAAATTTTATCCAATTCAATTTGAACATCTCCTTTTTCATTTTCTTTCACACGTTCTTCAGCATCGGCATACGATTCTAAAATCAAATAAATATTATGGCTGATTTTACCTTGACTATCCGTTGAAAACTCAACATCTTGTGGAATATATGCTTTTCGAGTGCCTCGGATTCTGTATTTTTTATTCGGTTCAATTTTGAAAAGATAATCTGCTTTTTCGCCAACAATAGAATCTTGGATGACATTTCCTGCTTCATTAAATAGGGTTACTAAAGAGCCTGGCAATATCTCTTTACTGTTTTTATCTTGCACAATACCTTCCACCAAATACTTGGTCAAAATATTTTCTTCTCTTTCAAAACCGTACAATCTATCAAAACCTGTTCTATTGGAAGACACATAGCCTTTGTTATTTTTTTCTCTGATAACATAAGCGAAATCATCTAAATTACTGTTGATAGAACTTCCTAAATTTATAGGCGTATCAAAATTTCCATTGACGGAATTGCTCCTAAAAACATCCAATCCACCAAAACCCAAATGGCCATCTGATGCAAAATACAACACATCATAATCGCTGATAAACGGAAATTGTTCACGGTGTTTGGTGTTTATTTCATTGCCTAAATTCTCTGGTTCGCCATAAGTACCATCGTCATTAATAGCGACTTTATAAATATCAAAACTACCTGAAGTCCCAGACATATCACTCGCAAAATAAAGCGTTTTGCCGTCTTTGCTCAACGTGGGGTGCTCTGTGCTATAATCATTTGAAGAAAATGGCATGGCCGTTACATTGGTCCAATTACCATCTACCAAATCTGCTTTGTAAATTTTCACGTGGGCAATGCGTTCACCATCAGTA